>NZ_JBTMUR010000010.1:229154-240095 GCF_054473855.1 Stenotrophomonas genospecies 3 | reverse complement strand
ACTGCGCCTGATTGTTGATTTCATTGAACATTCCTTTTCCAGAGGGAAAAGGTGTCAACCCAATTCAGGACGGGTCACGGCAAAGAAAAAAGGCCAGCGCTATGCGCTGGCCTTTTTCAATGTCGCGATGGATGCACTCTGGTCGAGTGCACCCCGGATGGATCACATCTGTTCCAGTTCGCCCACTCGCACCTTGCCGCCACCGCCGCAGTTGCCGTGGCAGCCGCCGCTGATCGGGCCGCTGCCGCCGCCACCACCGCCGCCACCGCCGCCGCCACCACCACCGCCGCGGGAGTTGGGCGGGAGGACGGTCGAAATCACTTCGCCGGAGTCGAAACCTGCACCTCGCCACGTGTAGTTGACGCAGGAAATACCGTTACAGACGGTCAGGACATCGCCGGTCTGGACGCGCGTCTGGGCAGTCCAGACCGTGGTCCGGCCGTCATTGAGCTTCTGGACCTCTTGGGAAAGCTGCTGGTTGGTCACCGGATCGGGATACGGGGTTGTCAGCGTGCATCCGGCGGTGCAGTTGATGACGCCAGGAAGCTTTTTCGCTTGAAGGCTCCCGGCCGCCATGAACAGCAGCACGCCTGCAATGGCGGGAATGGAGTTTCTACCAAGCGAAGGGATAATCCCAATCAGTCTAGCTTTCACAATAGGTCCTTATCGTGGGATGCAACAGTTCTTGAAGATTTCGTTCGATGAAATGCGGGCTTTCTCTTTCTCTTGGCTGCTCAGGTTTTTCTCATGGTTGGCAATGTCATTGGTGGTGGCAAAACGTGGGTCCAGCCGGTTGAGGACGCGGGTGTACGCCAGGGCCGCAACGGGATCCGCAGGAACGATGCCGCCATAGGTGTAGGCCATCGCCATGTCGCTGATGACATTGACGTTCCCTTGTGATTCCAGTTCGCGCAGATATCCGGTGGCGGTGTCCTTCCACGCCTCGAGCGCCGTGGGATCACGGATTGCGTCATCAAGCGAACCGATGACTTTCTCCGGCGATCGCGAGTAGGCGCGCATCGCTTCCTGCGAGCCCATGGCGGCGGCCTTCGAAAGCCAATCGGCGTGATAGATGTCCTGATCCAGAGCCAGCGACTCACACTCTTTGAGGATTCGTTCCGACCGCTCCAGGAACCAGTTGCCGGCCCCGACCGTGGTGGCCGAATCCGCCAGCTTGTCAGCGCGATCCGAGATGAAGGTCTGGCATTGCTCGATGGTTCGATAGATTTCGTAGGTTGCCGTGGCATCTCCGGATTCGGAGCGCAGCATCAGTTGCTTGACGTGGGCAAGCGCGTCACCGGGAGGCCGGAACTCATTGCCTCTTACGATTTCGTAGGCCTTGGGGCCCACGGCCTTGTACGAGCCCGGCGGGATTTTGTTGTCCCGCTCAAGCCTTTGCGCGGCCGCCGCACCTGACGCCGGAAGCTGCCTGCCCTGGTCAGGCCGTTCATCGAGGCTGCCACTCTTCCCGGATTCCTCTGCCGTGGCATCCGCAGTTGCCTGCTGCCGGTAGCCGGACATTGCAACGGCTGCCACTGCCAGCACGGCTGCCAGCGCGACGAATCCGATTAGCCGCTTGCTCATCTATTGATCTCACCTTCATTGCAGGAACCGGCATGGTTGCAAACGCGCGCCCTGCGTTCCATGTCCTGCAGCTAACGTTGTATGAATGGATCTCCCCCATTGCCGTTCCAGATCCATTCATGATCCATTCACTTAAAGTTCACGATCTCGGCAGCGCGTCCGACGACGGATGAGCTGTTTGCCAGCGCCTGACCTTCGGTGCGTGCGGCACGCACCTTCTGGTGCTCGGCATGAAATGCGGTTTCGAAAGACGCGGGAGATGTGGAGCAGGTGCTGGCCGAAGTGCATCAACTGCGCAGGCACCAACGGCGACCTACCCTGTACTGCGGCGGTGTCACCCGGCTGGCGTTGATTGGCCTGCTGATGGGGGCGACGGCCCAACGCAGTGTGTCGTTCGACGTGATCGAAACGATGTCGCCGATGGACAGCTGCGGCCGATGTTCTCGGCCGAAGATGAGTGCTTGCACGCGCAGGGTGTGCAAGCGATTACCCGTCGTGTGTTTCCTGGCAGGACGCAGTCGCGCAATGCGATGCTTCAGTTGCTCGACGGAGCGGGCCGGCCGCGCCTGCAGTTGCAGGTCACGCCGAAGGGGGAGGCCACGCTGTCATTCCTGGATGAGCATGGGGACACCGTGCGCGTGATCCAGGCGGAGCAGCCCTGATCTCCTGTTCCGGCCCCTGCACATCAATGTGAAGAAGTGCTTGCAATTCCTTCGCGACTCCCGGAAAATGCCGGACTCGCTTCGGGGGACGGACTTCTGGTTCCGCCCGGTAGCAAAGCATCAAGTTCCAACGTCAGCCTCATCGGCGGTGGAGCGAAAGTTCCAGTGGTGGCTGTAGCTCAGTTGGTTAGAGTACCGGATTGTGATTCCGGTGGTCGGGGGTTCGAATCCCCTCAGCCACCCCACTGATTCAACCGCATCGGCGCAGCCGAAACGGTATTGCAATAAACAGAAAGCACGCTACAATGTGCGTCTGAGTTTCACGGGCCGTTAGCTCAGTTGGTAGAGCAGTTGACTCTTAATCAATAGGTCCAAGGTTCGAATCCTTGACGGCCCACCAAGACAGAAGCCACCTGGTATCCTAGGTGGCTTTTTTCTTATAAGTGTGACTCCCATCGTTTCGATGGATCACGGGTTGCGGAGCCCCGCTTGGCCGTGGATCTGCAATGCAGCGGGACCGCAGTGCTGGTTTCAACGATGTTGAAAAAAGTGCTTGCACCCACCGAGCGGATCGGGTCATAATTCGCGCCCCGATTTCGGGCTGTTAGCTCAGTTGGTAGAGCAGTTGACTCTTAATCAATAGGTCCAAGGTTCGAATCCTTGACAGCCCACCAGACGAAAGCCACTTGGTTCGCCAAGTGGCTTTTTTCTTGCCTCACGCCGGGTGGCATTTCATCTACTGAAACGGCGCATGGCGTGGATCTACTGAAGCGATGCTGAAATCAGGGGCATACGCGTCATCAGTGTTTTCAATGCTGTGCGCTGCTTCTCACCGCATCCTTCCTGCATCGCACCCAATGGATCTTCCGCGCCGAAGGCGCATGCACGAAGGAAGATGTTGATGGCTGATATCAATCGATTGCACCGCACGCTGTGGGTTCCCTTCGCGTTGATGGCGCTGGCTGCCTGCGCGCCGGCCAATGATCCCGCGAAGACCGTTGAACGTGATGCGGGCACGGAGAGCACTCCGGCGCGCCCGGTGGGTGACGCCATGCAGATGCAGCCGGCTCAGCCTGCGGAAGCGGAGGTCCTGCCTGACGCGGTGGATGTGCAGCGCAATGCGGACGGTTCGGTGGATGTGCGCAAGGTCATGCCTGAGTCGGTGGCCCTGCGCCGTACCGACGACGGGGGCGTGGAGATCCGCAAGGGGGAGGCGCCCGCCGAACATGCAGGCATGGCACCGGCCCGCGCTGTACCGCAGCAGTAAGCCGCAGTCGTCCTGGCGGGCGGTGCGCCCGCCGGGGCGGCAGCGATGCAGGGGGCGCGGCCATCGCGACAGATTCAGTTTTGTGCAGGCCTTCCGCTTCCTGCCCCCGCCTGCGACAATGAACGCCTGAGCCGGCCACGCGAAAGTGGCGGAATTGGTAGACGCCCTGGATTTAGGTTCCAGTGCCGCAAGGCGTGGGGGTTCGAGTCCCCCCTTTCGCACCAGTGCCGGCCTGTCCCCGCCCTGATCGGGCCATCTGCGCCCCCTTGACCGGCACGCGCTGGCAGTGCAGGCCGAATTGGGCGAAACTAAAGGGCTGCGGCAAGCAGGCGCGTCCCAGACGTCGTGTCCTTACAACCGTTTCATCCCAATCATCGAGCCGGGGGCGTGGGCCACCGGTGGCAGGAGTCAACATGCAAGCTTCGATCGAATCCACCGGCAACCTGGAACGCCGCCTGAGCTTCTCGCTGCCGGAAGAGCGTCTGCAGAGCCACATCGTCGGCCGCCTGGGCGAAATCGCCCGTACCACCCGCATCAAGGGTTTCCGTCCGGGCAAGGTGCCGGCCAAGGTGATCGAGCAGCGCTTCGGCGCGCAGGTCCGTGGCGAGGCGCTGGACGGCCTGCTGCGCGAAACCTTCGATGCCGCCGTGCGTGAGCACGACCTGCGCATCGTGGGCAGCCCGCGCATCGACAAGGGCGAGGAGGGTGAATTCTCCTTCGTGGCCACCGTGGAAGTGGTGCCGGACTTCGGCGATATCGACGTCAGCAAGCTGACCGTCGTGCGCCACAGCGCCGAGATCACCGACGCCGACATCGACCAGATGATCGAAAACCTGCAGAACCAGCGTCGTACCTGGGCCCCGGTCAGCCGTGGCGCGCAGGACGGTGACCTGGTCGCGGTGGAAACCTGGTCGCAGGCCGGCGAAGAGCGCCTGCCGGCCGAGGGCACCGAGAAGGGTTCGATCGTGCTCGGCCAGGGCATGATGTTCGACACCATCGAAAAGGGCCTGGTCGGCCTGGCCAAGGGCGAAGAAAAGACCCTGGACGTCGAGTTCCCGGCTGACTGGCGCGTGCCGGTGCTGGCAGGCAAGACCGTGCAGGTCACCGTCAAGGTTGCCGAAGTGTCCGAGCCGGTCGTGCCGGCGGTCGACGAAGCCTTCATCAAGAGCTTCGGCGTGAAGGGCGGCGACGTCGAGCAGTTCCGCAGCGACATCCGCGCCAACCTGGAGCGCGAGCTGAAGGGTGCCCTGATGAACCGCCTGCGCCGCGAAGTGGGCGAGCAGCTGATCGCCGCCTACTCGTCGGTGGAAATGCCGCCGCGCCTGGTCGAGAACGAAGCCCGCGCCATGCTGGCCCAGCAGGTCGAGCAGATCCGCCGCAACGGCCAGAACGTCGGCGAGATCCCGGCCGATGCCCACGAAGGCTTCAAGGAAGCGGCCGCCAAGCGCGTGCTGGTCGGCCTGCTGGTCGGTGAAGTGGCCCGCATCAACGACCTGCGGCTGGAAGCCAAGCGCCTGAACGAAACGATGCGTCTGATCGCTTCGACCTACGAAGAGCCGGAACAGGTCATTGAGATGTACCGCAACGACCCCCAGCTGATGTCTGGCCTGCAGAACCGTGTGATGGAAGAGCAGGTGATCGACTGGATCGCCGAGCGTGCCCAGCACACCGAAGAGAAGCTGTCGTTCCAGGACGCGATCCGCCAGTAAGCCCGGGCGGATCACCGGATGCCCCGCGCCTTTGCCGGCGCGGGGTTGTTGCCCCCCAAGATAGGTACCTCACGTAATGGACAACCGAACCAAAGCCCTGAACCTGGTTCCGATGGTGGTCGAGCAGACCAGCCGCGGCGAGCGTGCCTACGACATCTATTCGCGCCTGTTGAAGGAGCGCCTGATCTTCCTCGTGGGCCCGATCGACGATCACATGGCCAACGTGGTGGTGGCGCAGTTGCTGTTCCTGGAGTCGGAGAACCCGGAAAAGGACATCAACATCTACATCAACTCGCCGGGTGGCGTGGTCACCGCCGGCATGGCGATCTACGACACCATGCAGTACATCAAGCCGAATGTGAGCACCACCTGCATCGGCCAGGCCGCCTCGATGGGCGCCCTGCTGCTGGCCGCGGGCGAAGCTGGCAAGCGCTATGCGCTGCCGAACTCGCGCGTGATGATCCACCAGCCGCTGGGTGGCTACCAGGGCCAGGCCACCGACATCGACATCCACGCGCGTGAGATCCTGACCCTGCGTTCGCGCCTGAACGAGGTGCTGGCCAAGCACACCGGCCAGTCGCTGGAGACGATCGCCCGCGACACCGAGCGCGACAACTTCAAGAGCGCCTTCGAGGCGCAGGCCTATGGTCTGGTCGACCAGGTCCTGGAGCGTCGTCCGGACGAGTCGATCCAGGCCGGCTGACCGGCCATCACGGGGCCAGGGAGGCCCCGTTCCTGCAGGGTCGGGCGGGACTGGTGTCCCCTCGGCCCTGTGCTATTCTCGAATCGAACCCCCGTTCAGCGGGTGGGGTAACTGGGTAAGCGAAGCATGAGCGAAGACCGCCAAGGTCGTTCCACGGACACCGGCAAGATCCTCTACTGCTCTTTCTGCGGCAAGAGCCAGCATGAAGTGCGCAAGCTGATTGCGGGTCCGAGCGTATTCATCTGCGATGAGTGCGTGGAGCTGTGCAACGACATCATCCGTGAGGAACTTGAGGAAAAGGCGCAGTCGGCGCGCAGTTCGCTGCCCAAGCCGCGCGAGATCCTCGAGGTCCTCGACCAGTACGTGATCGGCCAGAACCGCGCCAAGCGCACGCTGGCCGTGGCCGTGTACAACCACTACAAGCGCATCGAGAGCCGGCAGAAGAACGACGACGTCGAACTGGCGAAGTCGAACATCCTGCTGGTCGGCCCGACCGGTTCGGGCAAGACCCTGCTGGCCGAGACCCTGGCCCGCCTTCTCAACGTGCCGTTCACCATGGCCGACGCCACCACGCTGACCGAAGCCGGTTACGTGGGCGAGGACGTGGAGAACATCATCCAGAAGCTGCTGCAGAAGTGCGACTACGACGTCGAGAAGGCGCAGCAGGGCATCGTCTACATCGATGAAATCGACAAGATCTCGCGCAAGAGCGAGAACCCGTCGATCACCCGCGATGTGTCCGGCGAAGGCGTGCAGCAGGCCCTGCTGAAGCTGATCGAAGGCACCGTGGCCAGCGTTCCGCCGCAGGGCGGCCGCAAGCACCCGCAGCAGGAATTCCTGCAGGTGGACACCAAGAACATCCTGTTCATCTGCGGCGGCGCGTTCGCCGGGCTGGACAAGGTGATCCAGGCCCGTTCCACCGACGTCGGCAGCATCGGCTTCGGCGCCAAGGTGAAGAGCAGCGAGCGCAAGCAGGAAGTGGGCAAGGTGCTGGCCGAAGTCGAGCCGGAAGACCTGATCAAGTTCGGCCTGATTCCCGAGTTCGTCGGCCGCCTGCCGGTGGTGGCGACCCTGGAGGAGCTGGACGAGCCGGCCCTGATCAAGATCCTGACCGAGCCGAAGAACGCCATCACCAAGCAGTTCAAGAAGCTGTTCGAGATGGAGAACGTCGAGCTGGAGTTCCGCCCGGACGCGTTGTCGGCCATTGCCCGCAAGGCGCTCAAGCGCAAGACCGGTGCCCGCGGCCTGCGTACCATCGTCGAATCGGTCCTGCTGGACACCATGTACGACCTGCCGTCGCAGGAAAACGTCAGCAAGGTGGTGGTGGACGAGTCGGTGATCGAGCACAAGTCCGAGCCGTACCTGATCTACCAGTCCCCAGCGGCCCCTGAACAGAAGGCCGCAGGCGCCGAGTGATCCTTCCAGGTTGTTGATTGGAAAGGATTTTCAAGGAATGCCTTGCATCTGAAAGCCGATGGCCCCATAACGGGGCCATCGGCTTTTTTTGTCTCCGGAAGATGCCCTCCCGGAGGCGGTTTTCCCCCTTCCCTGGAGCCCCCATGGCCCGTTCCCCAAGTGAAACCCTCGACCTGCCGGTCCTGCCGCTGCGCGACGTAGTGGTGTTCCCGCACATGGTCATCCCGCTGTTCGTCGGCCGTGACAAGTCCATGCACGCGCTCGAACAGGCAATGGAGGCGGACAAGCGCATCCTGCTGCTGGCGCAGAAGTCGGCCGAGACCGACGACCCGCATGCGGCCGACCTCTACCAGGTCGGTACGCTGGCGCAGGTGCTGCAGTTGCTGAAGCTGCCCGACGGCACCATCAAGGTGCTGGTCGAAGGACTGTCGCGCGTGCAGGTCACCCACGTCGACGAGCGCAACGGCTCGCTGCACGGCCAGGCCGTGGAGATCGACGCCACCGACGAGCGCGAAGCACGCGAGGTGGAGGCGATCGCCCGCTCGCTGATGTCGCTGTTCGAGCAGTACGTGAAGACCAATCGCAAGCTGCCGCCGGAGCTGCTGCAGACGTTGTCGGGCATCGATGAGCCGGCCCGCCTGGCCGACACCATCGCCGCGCACATCAGCGTGCGCCTGGCCGACAAGCAGCGCCTGCTGGAAACGCTGGCCGTGGGCGACCGCCTGGAAATGCTGGTCGGCCTGGTCGACGGCGAGATCGACGTGCAGCAGATGGAAAAGCGCATCCGCGGCCGCGTGAAGTCGCAGATGGAGAAGAGCCAGCGCGAGTACTACCTCAACGAACAGATGAAGGCCATCCAGAAGGAACTGGGTGACCTGGACGACGCACCAGGCGAGCTGGAAGAGCTGGCCCGCAAGATCGCCGAAGCCGGCATGCCGAAGGCGGTTGAAGCCAAGGCACGCAATGAACTGAACAAGCTCAAGCAGATGTCGCCGATGTCGGCCGAAGCGGCGGTCGTGCGCAACTACCTGGAGTGGTTGCTGGGCGTGCCGTGGAAGAAGCGCAGCAAGGTGCGCAAGGACCTGAAGGCCGCACAGGACACCCTCGACGCCGACCACTACGGCCTGGAGAAGGTCAAGGAGCGCATCCTTGAATACCTGGCGGTGCAGTCGCGCGTGAAGCAGATGAAGGGCCCGATCCTGTGCCTGGTCGGGCCGCCGGGCGTGGGCAAGACCTCGCTCGGCCAGTCCATCGCCAAGGCTACCAACCGCAAGTTCGTGCGCATGTCGCTGGGCGGCGTTCGCGATGAAGCCGAGATCCGTGGCCACCGTCGTACCTACGTTGGTTCGATGCCGGGCCGCATCGTGCAGAACCTCAACAAGGTCGGCAGCAAGAACCCGCTGTTTGTGCTCGATGAGATCGACAAGATGTCGATGGACTTCCGTGGCGATCCGTCGTCGGCGCTGCTGGAGGTGCTGGACCCGGAGCAGAACAACGCGTTCAACGACCACTACCTGGAAGTGGACCTGGACCTGTCCGAAGTGATGTTCGTGGCCACCTCGAACTCGCTCAATATTCCCGGCCCGCTGCTGGACCGCATGGAAGTGATCCGCATCCCCGGCTACACCGAGGACGAGAAGCTCAACATCGCGACCCGCTACCTGGTGCCGAAGCAGATCAAGGCCAACGGCCTGCAGCCGGAAGAGCTGGAGATCGGCAGCGATGCGATCCAGGACATCGTGCGCTACTACACGCGCGAATCGGGCGTGCGCAACCTGGAACGCGAGATCGCCAAGATCTGCCGCAAGGTGGTGAAGGAGATCGCGCTGGCCGGCCCGCAGCCGGTGAAGGCGAAGAAGGGTGCGAAGAAGTCCAAGGCGCTGGTGAGCGTGTCCAGCAAGAACCTGGACAAGTACCTGGGCGTGCGTCGCTTCGACTTCGGTCGCGCCGAGGAAGAGAACGAGATCGGCCTGGTCACCGGCCTGGCCTGGACCGAAGTGGGCGGCGATCTGCTGCAGATCGAATCGACGCTGGTGCCGGGCAAGGGCCAGCTGATCCTGACCGGCCAGCTCGGCAACGTGATGAAGGAATCGGCTTCGGCGGCGTTGTCGGTGGTGCGTTCGCGCGCCGTGGGCTTTGGTATCGACAGCGACTTCCTGCAGAAGCACGACGTGCACCTGCACGTGCCCGATGGTGCCACGCCGAAGGACGGACCGAGTGCCGGTGCGGCAATGGTCACCTCGCTGGTGTCGATGCTGACCAAGGTGCCGGTGCGTGCCGACGTGGCGATGACCGGTGAGATCACCCTGCGTGGTCGTGTCACCGCCATCGGTGGCTTGAAGGAGAAACTGCTGGCCGCACTGCGCGGTGGTATCCGCACGGTCATCATTCCGGAAGAGAACCGCAAGGACCTTGCAGACATTCCGGCCAACGTCACCCGCGATCTGGAGATCGTGCCGGTGAAGTACATCGAAGAAGTCCTGGACCTGGCGCTGGAGCGCCCGCTGGCACCGAAGAAGGCGCGCAAGAGTGCGCAGCGTGTCACGGTGCGCAGCAAGGCCAAACCGAGTGGAAGCGCGCGCGTCAAGCATTGACGCGCGCTGTCCGATGGCCCGAAACCCGCGTCGTTGCTGGCTTTCCAGCTTGCGTGGGGGTAGGGCCACTGGTATAAAAGCAGCACTCGCGAATGAGTGATCGCTGTCAGCGATGACTGAATCGGCGAACCGTTTCCACATGGCGGCCGCATGCAGAAGGCGTGCGGTTGCTTCCCTGTCGAATAAGCGGAACCCACCGCCAAAGGAGTTGTAGAGAATGAACAAGACCGAATTGATCGATGCCGTTGCTGAAGCTGCCGACCTGACCAAGGCCGAGTCCAGCCGCGCTGTCGATGCCGTCGTTGCTGCCGTCACCAAGGCGCTGAAGGACGGCGATGCGGTCACCCTGGTTGGCTTCGGTACCTTCCAGGTCCGCGACCGTGCTGCCCGCACCGGCCGCAACCCGAAGACCGGCGACACCATCAAGATCGCTGCTTCGAAGAATCCGTCGTTCAAGGCTGGTAAGGCCCTGAAGGATGCTGTAAACTAAGCGGCTCGCTGGGGTGCTTAGCTCAGCGGTAGAGCGTCTCCTTTACACGGAGAGGGTCGGGGGTTCGAAACCCTCAGCACCCACCACAGCACCGCGGTAAAAGTTTGAGTGTGGAGCGGTAGTTCAGCTGGTTAGAATGCTGGCCTGTCACGCCGGAGGTCGCGGGTTCGAGTCCCGTCCGCTCCGCCATTCAACGAGGCCTCCGGCCAAAAGCTGGAGGCTTTGTTTTCTCCCCGGTCCAGGCCGGTGGGAAAACAGGAAATAGCAACAATGCGGAGCGGTAGTTCAGCTGGTTAGAATGCTGGCCTGTCACGCCGGAGGTCGCGGGTTCGAGTCCCGTCCGCTCCGCCACTACATCGAGGCCCCCGGCCTAAAGCTGGGGGCCTTGTCTTCTCACCGACAGGTTCGGAAGGAAGGCGAAAAAGTTCTTGCAAGAACGGAGCGGTAGTTCAGCTGGTTAGAATGCTGGCCTGTCACGCCGGAGGTCGCGGGTTCGAGTCCCGTCCGCTCCGCCAT
>NZ_JBTMUR010000010.1:0-229059 GCF_054473855.1 Stenotrophomonas genospecies 3 | reverse complement strand
CGCGGAGCGGTAGTTCAGCTGGTTAGAATGCTGGCCTGTCACGCCGGAGGTCGCGGGTTCGAGTCCCGTCCGCTCCGCCAACTTTAAAAGCCCTCGGCGCAAGCCGGGGGCTTTTTCTTTGTGCCCTGCGGCAGGCCTGCCGAGGTGCTGACGGCACAGGTCCGCGGAGATCGGCGCAGGCCGCGCCGGCGCTGCTTTTGGTCCCTGCGACGAAGCGGGTTACACTGCCGGGCTCGCCAATCAGGCCTTGTGATTCCTCACCATGCTGCAGAAACTCCGCGACAAGACCTCAGGCTGGATCGTCACCGTGATCCTGGGGCTGCTGATGATTCCGTTCCTGTTCGTGATCGACAACAGCTACCTGGGTGGCGTTGGCGCACAGAACGTGGCCAAGGTTTCCGCGCCTCCGACCTGGTGGCGTTCGGCACCGTCGTGGTGGCCGGTGCGCATGCTGTGGCAGCACCACGAGATCAGCGCGCAGGATTTCCGCACCCGCTTCGAGCAGGAGCGCATGCGTGAGCGCCAGCAGCAGGGCGAGAACTTCGACCCGCGCGCGTTCGAAAGCACTGAAAACAAGATGGCCGTGCTCGATCAGCTGATCGACGAGCAGGTCGTGCGCCTGGTGGGCGAGCAGGCCGGTGTTGTGATCGGCGATGGCGCGGTGCGCGAGTACATCGCCACCATCCCGGCCTTCCTCGATTCGAACGGCAAGTTCAACGAGAACAACTACCGCCTGGCTCTGGCCGGTGGCAATCCGCCGCGTACCCCCACGCAGTTCCAGGAGCTGGTGCGCGAGAGCCTGCAGCAGTCGGTGATCCCGTCGGGCCTGCAGAATTCGGGCTTCGTCACCCAGGCCGAGACCGAGCGCCTGCTGAAGCTGCTGGGTGAGACCCGCGACGTCGAACTGGCCGCGCTGCCGGAGGTTCCGGCCGATACCGCGCCGGTCACCGATGAGCAGATCAAGCAGTGGTACGACAGCCACGGCAAGGATTTCCGCCAGGCCGAAAGCGTGTCGCTGGAATACGTCGAGATCAATGGCGCCAACCTGCCGGCACCGACCGCGGCCGACGAAGCGACCCTGCGCAAGCGCTATGAGGACGAGAAGGCGAAGTTCACTTCGCCGGAACAGCGCCAGGCCGCGCACATCCTGATCACCGGTGACGGTGCCGAAGCCAAGGCGAACAAGATCGCCACCGAAGCCAAGGCGGCGGGTGCCGACTTCGCTGCACTGGCCAAGGCCAATTCGGAAGACCCGGGTTCGAAGGACCAGGGCGGTGATCTGGGCTGGGTCGAGCGTGGCGCGATGGTCAAGCCGTTCGAAGACGCCCTGTTCGCCGCCAAGGCGGGTGACGTGATCGGCCCGGTCAAGACCGACTTCGGCTACCACGTCATCAAGGTCGCCGCGGTGCGTGGCGGCGAAGGCAAGTCGTTCGAGGAAGTGCGTGACACGCTGGCCGCCGAGCAGCTGAAGGCCGACGGCGAGCGCGGCTTCAACGAGCTGGCCGGCCACCTGGTCGATGCCATCAACAAGAGCCCGAGTGATCTGGCTGCTGCGGCCAAGGAAGTGAACCTGCCGCTGCAGACCCTGGGCCCGATCACCCGTGCCACCGCCAGCGGTATTGCCACTGATCCGGCCGTGCTGCGCGCCGCCTTCTCCGAAGTGCTGGTGCAGGATGGTACTGCCAGCGACCCGATCGCCCTGGGCGGTGCCACCAACCACAGCGTGGTCATCCGCGTTGCCGCGCATACCCCGGAACAGGCAACGCCGCTGGACAAGGCGCGTGAACAGGTGATCGCCGCGATCCGCGCCGACCGCCAGCGCCAGGCCAGCGACAAGGCCGCCGACGCCGTGCTGGCCAAGCTGAAGGCGGGCGCCACCCTGCAGTCGCTGGCCGCCAGCGAGAAGCTGCAGCTGAGCCCGATGCCGGGCCTGCCGCGCAGCCAGCCGGTGCCGACCCCGGAAATCAACCGCGCGATCTTCAGTGCGCCGGTGCCGGCGGAAGGCAAGCCGAGCTACGGCAAGGTCGACGTCAACGGCCACGCGCTGCTGTTCGCCGTGAACAAGGTCAACCCGGGCGACATCAAGGAAGTGACCGCCGAGCAGCAGAAGCAGCTCAAGGATCAGCTGAGCCAGATCGACGGCATGGCCGCAGCCAAGGCCTACGTCGAGGCGATGCGCAGGAAGTTCGTGATCCAGACCACCGAAGAGAACCTGTAAGCCTCGCGGCGGGGCAGGATCGAAGAAGGCCCGGCAATGCCGGGCCTTTTTTTATGCCTTCGCGTCGTCTGTGGCGCGCTTGAGCTTTGGTAGTGGTCGAGCTTGCTCGACCGCCTTTTGTAGAGTCGTGCAGATGCAGTCGAGCATCGCTCGACTCTACAAAGAGCAGATACAGCGGGGTTGGAGCGCGTCAGTCCTCGACGCGCAGCACTGCGCCGGGCTTCAGCACGCTGCTGCCACTCAGGCCGTTCAGCGACAGCAGGGCCTTTACCGGCATGCCGTAGCGGCGGGCGATGGTCCAGGCCGACTCGCCATCACGCACGGTGTGGCGGCGGCTGCGCGGGCGGTCGGCGATCGCGGCCACGGTCTTGGCCACCTGCGGCGTCGGCGTGGTCGTGGCAACCGGTGCGGTGCTGGCCACCAGCGTGGTCGCGGCTTCCGTCACCGTCGCATTGGCGGCCGAGACCGGGGCCAGGACCCGAGTGGTTCCGGAGGCGCGGTTGCCGGCGGCCAGGGCCGGGTTGAGGCGGGCGATCCTGGCGGGGTCCAGGGCGCGCTGTGCGGCCCACTGCTGGACGCTGGTGCCGGCCGGCAGGGTGTGGTCCTTCAACACCGGCACGGTGCGGTCCAGCGAGGCCATCACGCGAGGCTGGTCCTCCACGTCTTCCAGCACGCAGGCCAGGGCATGCAGCTTCTCGACATAGGCATGGGTAACCGGCGACAGCCCCGGCAGGGCTGCCGGCTTGGCATTCTGCGCGTTCATGCCGGCCTTGCGCATGGACTGCAGCACCCGGTACTCGCCGGCGTTGTAGGCCATGGTGGCCAGTCGCCAGTCGCCGCCGAACATGCCGTGCAGGGTTTTCAGGTAGCGCACCGCGGCCTGGGTGGAATCAACCGCCGACAGGCGGCCGTCGTAGCCGTTGGCCATGGGTACGCGGTGGTTGCGCGCCGTGGTGGCGATGAACTGCCACAGGCCGGTCGGGCCGCTGCCGTTGCGGGCATTGGGCCGATAGCCGCTTTCCACGAATGGGATCAGCGCGAATTCGGTGGGCAGGTTCGCCTTGCGCAGCTCTTCGACCACATAGCCGAACAGCACCAGCGCATCGTCATCCTGGTTGGCCAGGCGCGAGGGGGCGTGGGCGAACTGCTTCTGCCAGCGCGGGCTGGTAGCCTCGGCATCGCAGCTGGGCTCGGCCAGGCCGTCGCGGAAGCTGGTGAAGATCTCCTGGCCATTGCGCACCGAGGGCGCAGGCAGCGCGGACGGATCCAGCGGCAGCGCCGCAGCGGCGGTCAGGTTCTGGCTGATGCCGGCGCCCAGCGACTGTGCGCCCGCGGTTCCGGCCAGCCCCAGGGCAAGGCCCAGGGCCAGCGGCAGACTTCGGCGCATCATGCGCGGAAGCCGTCTTTCCAGTGCCGGAGACCGGCCATCACGTCGACGTCGTCCACGACGTCACGGCCCAGGTGTGCCGACACCGACGCACGGATCGGTGCAGCGTGCACACGCAGGAAGGGATTGCAGTCGAATTCGTTGGCCAGGGTTACCGGCAGGGTGGAACGGTCATCGCGGCGCATGGCCAAAGCCTCCTCTTGGCGCTGCCACAAGGCAGCGTTGGCGGGGTCGACATGCCGCGCGAAGACGGCATTTGACACGGTGTACTCATGAGCGCAACAAAGCAGCAGTTGCGCGGGCAGGGCACCCAGCTTGCGCATCGACGCCAGCAGCTGGGACGGCGTACCTTCGAACAGGCGTCCACAGCCCAGGCTGAACAACGAATCTCCGCTGAAAAGATGTTCAGCAGTGTGAAACGCGATGTGGCTGCGGGTATGCCCGGGCACGGATAGTACGTGGAACGTCCGGCCCAGTGCCTGAACGCGTTCACCTTCGCCGACCCGCTCGGTGGCCGTGGGAATGCGTTCCTCGACCGGCGCGATGACCCGTACGCCGGGGAAACGCGCCTGCAATGCCGGCACGCCACCGATGTGGTCGTCGTGGTGATGGGTGAGCAGGATCGTGTCCACGCGCAGGCCCTGATCGGCCAGCGCGAGCACTGGCGCGGCATCGCCGGGGTCAACGACCACGGCAGCGCCCTCGTTGTCGATCAGCGTCCAGATGTAGTTATCCGCAAATGCGGGCAGGGCAGTCAGTCGCATAGAATTGGACCATGCCCGCGCTGCAGAGCACCCGTCAAGCGAGCCAGACCCCGTGGTTCAACAGCGAACCGGCGGAGGCCTTGCGTGTGCTGGAGCGGCAATTGCTGCTGCCGCAGCTGTCGGTGCTGCCGGCGCAGCCCTGGCTGTGGATCGCACCAAGTGCGGCCTGGCTGGACGATGCACAGCTGGGCGGACGCGGTCTGCGCCTGTTCCGGCAGGGGCAGGGCTATGCCGGCGACACCCGTTGTGCGCTGCCGCTGCCGCTGGCCAATGAAAGCGTCAATGCGATCGTGCTGCAGCATGTCACCGCGGCCGACGCTGATCGGCTGCTCGACGAGTGCGAGCGCGTACTGATGCCGGGCGGCCATCTGTGGCTGAGCAGCCTCAATCCGTTCAGTCCGTATCGCACGCGATGGCGCCAGCATGGACTGGTGGTGCGCACGCCGCAGCGGATCCGCCTGCTGCTCGGCCGTCATGGGCTGGAATGCGACGATATGCGTTACCTGGGCCCGCTCTGGCGCGGTGCGGGCAGCCGTCGTCCCGGAGGTTGGGCACCGCTGCGCGCGGCCTGCCTGTTCCATGCGGAAAAACGTACGCTGGCCCTGCCTGGGCCGAAACCGCTGCCGGTGCGCTGGCACGGCACCGTAGCTACCTGATTCTGGAGTTGTATTGAAAACCATCGAAATCCACACCGACGGTTCCTGCCTTGGCAATCCCGGCCCCGGCGGCTGGGCTGCGCTGCTGCGCTACAAGGGCCACGAGCGCGAACTGAGCGGTGGCGAGGCGCACACCACCAACAACCGGATGGAGCTGATGGCGGCCATTTCCGGGCTGGAGTCGCTGACCGAGCCGTGCAACATCGTGCTCTATACCGATTCGCAGTATGTGCGGCAGGGTCTGACCCAGTGGATGCCGGGCTGGATCCGCAAGAACTGGAAGACGGCTGGCGGCGATCCGGTAAAGAACCGCGAGCTGTGGGAGCGCCTGCAGGCGGCCACGCTGCGGCATCAGATCGACTGGCGCTGGGTGAAGGGTCACTCCGGCGACCCGGACAATGAGCGGGTGGATACGCTGGCCCGCAACGCGGCGATCCAGATCCGCGACGCCAGCCCGGTAAACTGAGCCCATGCGTCAGATCATCCTCGATACCGAAACCACCGGCCTGGAGTGGAAGAAGGGCAACCGCATCGTCGAAATCGGCTGCGTGGAGCTGTTCAAGCGCCGCCCGACCGGCAACAACTATCACCAGTACATCAAGCCGGACTGCGAGTTCGAACAGGGCGCGCAGGAAGTCACCGGCCTGACCCTGGAGTTCCTCGATGACAAGCCGGACTTCGCGCAGATCGCCGACGAGTTCCTGGCCTTCATCGATGGCGCCGAGCTGATCATCCACAACGCGGCGTTCGACCTCGGCTTCCTCGACAACGAGTTGTCGCTGCTGGGGCCGCAGTACGGGAAGATCACCGACCGCTGCACCGTGATCGATACCCTGGTGATGGCGCGCGAGCGCTTCCCGGGCCAGCGCAATTCGCTGGATGCGCTGTGCAAGCGGCTGGGCGTGGACAACTCGCACCGTGCGCTGCATGGCGGCCTGCTCGATGCGCAGATCCTGGGCGACGTCTATATAGCGCTGACCTCGGGCCAGGAAGAAATCGGCTTCGGTCTGGGCGATGACGATGGCGGTGGTGCCGGTGCGGCGCTGCAGGCCTTCGATACCAGCAAGCTGCTGCCGCGCCCGCGCGTGGTGGCCACGCCGTCGGAGCTGGAAGCGCATGCGGCGCGACTGGAGCGGCTGCGCAAGAAGGCTGGCCACGCGCTGTGGGATGGCCCGAAGGTGGAAGAGCCCGCCAGCGCGTAATGCCTGGTGGGGTAGTGCCGGCCGCTGGCCGGCAGCGCCGCATCCACGCATGGCGTGGATCTACCGGTTAGTGGCAGCGCACCAGGATCACGCTGATGTTGTCGCGGCCGCCGCCATCGAGCGCGGCGGCGACCAGCGTGTCCACGCATTCCTGTGCGCTGGCATCCTCGAAGGCGAGGGTGCGCGCGATGCTGCGGTCGTCCACTTCCTCGGTCAGGCCGTCACTGCACAGCAACAGCTGCATGCCCGGGCGCAGTTCGCCGCTGGTGGTGGCCACGTTCAGATGCGCCGGATCGGTCACGCCCAGCGCCTGGGTGACCACGTTGCGGTGCGGATGCGCACGCGCCTGTTCGGCGGTCAGGTTGCCCTGCGCGACCAGCTCCTGCACCACGCTGTGGTCCTGGCTGAGCTGGGCCAGCTGTCCGTCGCGCCACAGGTAGGCACGGCTGTCGCCGACCCACGCCACTTCATAGCGGTTGCCCTGTACCCGTGCGGCGACCACGGTAGTGCCCATCGGCAACGTGTCGTTGCGCCGGCGCGAGGCGCGGATGATCTCTTCGTCGGCTGTGCGGATGGCCTGCGCCAGCGGTGCGCCGCGGCGGATCTCGCGCACGATGGTCTCGCGCGCCAGCGCGCTGGCCACTTCACCGCAGGCGTGCCCGCCCATGCCATCGGCCACCAGCCACAGGGCCAGCTCACTGTCACCGTAGTAGGTGTCCTCGTTGAGCTCGCGGCGCATGCCGGGGTGGGTGAGGTGTCCGAATTCGATCATGGGCGCTGGGGCGGGGTGTTGCTGGGGAGACAGGCATCATCGGGTGGCTGCGCGCATCCGGCAAGGCATGCGCTCAGGAAATTTTCACTTCGTTGGCCGGAATGACTTGTCGTCGGCCTCACTTCCTCGTATGATGCGCGTCCCCGGTCCGCCGGGGACCACCCGGAGAGGTGGCAGAGTGGTTGAATGTACCTGACTCGAAATCAGGCAGGCGTTTATAGCGCCTCGGGGGTTCGAATCCCCCCCTCTCCGCCAGATTAAAGAAAAAGGGCTGCCTTTCGGCAGCCCTTTTTCTTTAATCTGGCGCGGGACGCGCCGCGCTCAGCGCGTCGCCCCACATGTTGCTGCGCAACCTGTGGGCCCCTCCCTTTGCCTGCCTCTCCCCGCCCCTGTCGGGGCAGGTGCATCAGTAGATCCACGCCATGCGTGGATGCTGTTCCTGCTGGCAGGCTCATCCACGCATGGCGTGGATCTGCCCATTCCATCGCGAGCTGCGGGTTAAACTGCCTGCATCACCTGTTGGAGCTTTCCCCATGACCGCTGAAATCCTCGTCCCCGTTTCTTTCGGCGAGCTGCTGGACAAGATCTCGATCCTGCAGATCAAGTCCGAGCGCATCAGTGACGAGGGCAAGCTGGCCAATGTGCGCAAAGAACTGTCGGCGCTGGAGCAGACCTGGATGGCACACCCGGCGGCGGTGAAGGACATCGCCAAGCTGCGTGCCGAGCTGAAGGCGGTCAACGAGCAGCTGTGGGACATCGAGGACGACATCCGCCTGAAAGAGAAGGCGCAGGCGTTCGACCAGGGTTTCATCGACCTGGCGCGCAGCGTCTACCTGCGCAATGACGAACGCGCGCGCATCAAGAAGGCGATCAACCTGGCGCTGGGTTCGGCGTACGTGGAAGAGAAGTCCTACCAGGATTACGCGCAGCGCGCGTAATCCGGGGCAGCCTGCTGCTCACCCCAGGTGGTCGGCGACGTAGCGTTCGAACGCAGCGATACCGTCTTCCACGGTGATCAGTTCCATCACATCGTCGAACTCGATCTTGGTGCCCCACTTCAGATCCGAGGCCTGCTTGGCCAGGTACTTGCGCGCGGCATCGTCGTAGCGGTCCACGCAGTAGCGGCGGTCGGAATAGGGACCGCTGCGGTTCGGGTTGCTGGCTGCATGCAGGCCCAGTACCTTGGCGCCCATCGCGTTGGCGATGTGCATCGGGCCCGAGTCCGGGGTCATCACCAGATTGGCGCGGGCAAGCAGCGCCGGCAGCTGCTTCAAGGTGTCCTTGCCGACCAGGTCAAGCGCCGGTGTGTGCAGCTGCGCCTGGATGGCATCGGCCATGCTGCGCTCCAGTTCGCTGCGGCCTCCGCACAGCACCACCTGCCAACCGCGCTGTGCGGCGTGGTTGGCCACGGCGGCGTAGCGGTCTGCATACCAGTTGCGGCGCACGTGGCTGGAACAGGGCGAGATCATCAACACCGGGCGGCCATCGTCCTGCCATTGCGCGGCAGCCCACTCATACGCGGACTGTGGCACCGCCAGGTCCCAGCTGACCTCGGTCTGGCGCAGGCCAAGGGGTTCACAGAAACTGCCGATGGCATCCAGCACATGGATGCCGGGGCGGTCGGGGATGCGTTCGTTGATGAAGAGACCATGCAGGTCCTTCGAGCGGCTGCGGTCATAGCCGATGCGACGCTCTGCGGGAATGAAGGCCGACAGCAGGTTGGCGCGGAACGCCACCTGCATCTGCAACAGCGCTTCGAAGCGCCCCGGCGGCAGCTGCCTGCGCAGTTCCTTGACCCCGGCCATGCCGCTCTTCTTGTCGTAGGCGTGGAAGGTGACACCGGGCAGGCCGTCGAGCAACTTGTGGCCGGCCTTGTCGATGATCCAGTGGATCGGCGTATCCGGGCGCGCAGCCTGCAGGGTGCGCACCAGGGGCACCACGTGGGTGACATCGCCAAGTGCGGACAGGCGCAGGAGGCACAAGGAGGAGGACGCTGATGCCATGTGTTGTTAGACTCAATGAAATGGTCGCATTCGACGCCAATGAAGCGCTGACGCCATGCCGCGAGGGTCGCGGCATCGGGGCCATTCTGTTCGACCGCGAGCGGCTGCGGCAAGCCGAGATCGGCCTGTTCTCGCCCCAGCACTGGGGCAGCAGGGCTCGGCCGGTGGGCGAGGGCGGTCGTGGCAGCGCCTGGTTCGTCGATGCGCCGTTCGGCGCCAGCGTGCTGCGCCACTACCTGCGCGGTGGCCTGGCGGCGAAGATCAGCCATGACCAGTACCTCTGGCGCGGCGCGGACCGGACGCGCAGCTTCGCCGAATTCCGGCTGATGCGCGCGCTGCGCGAGAAAAAGCTGCCGGTGCCCCGGCCACTGGCGGCGTTCTACATGCGCGAGGGCCTGCGCTACCGGGCTGCGATCCTGATGGAGCGGATCGAGGGTGTCCGTTCGCTGGCCGACCGCGCGCTGGTCGCGGGGCGGGGCGCACCGTGGGAGGAGACCGGGCGGCTGATCGCCCGCTTCCATCGTGCCGGCCTGGACCATGCCGACCTCAATGCGCACAACATCCTGTTCGACGGCAACGGCCACGGCTGGTTGATCGACTTCGACCGCGGGGTGATCCGCATCCCGGCGACCGCCTGGCGCGAACGCAATCTCAAGCGCCTGCTGCGCTCGCTGATCAAGCTGCGCGGCGAGCGCAGCATGGAAGACGTGCAGAAGGATTACGCGCGGCTGCGCCGCGCCTATGACATGGCCTGGAACCGGGGCACCTGATGGACTGGTCGTTGCGTTTCCTCGGCGTCGGCAATGCGTCGGCGGTCGAGCTGGGGTCGCCGATGTCGGTGATCGAACGGGACGGTCGGCCGTGGCTGACCATCGACTGTGGCGGCGAAGGCCTGACCGCGTTCAAGGCGCACTACGGCCACATGCCGCAGGCGCTGTTCGTCACCCATGTGCACCTGGACCACGTGGCCGGCTTCGAGCGCCTGTTCGTGGACACCTTCTTCAATGCGCACCGGCGCGGCAAGGTGCGCCTGTACGTGCCCGCCACGGTGGTGCCGCTGCTGCACAAGCGCATCGGTGATTATCCGAACGTGCTGGCCGAGGGCGGTGCCAACTTCTGGGATGCGTTCCAGCTGATCGTGGTGGGCGATGCGTTCTGGCACGAGGGCGTGCGCCTGGAAGTGTTCCCGGTGCGCCACCACTGGCCGGAGACGGCCTATGGCCTGCGCCTGCAGGGCGCGCTGACCTGGAGCGGCGATACCCGGCCGATTCCGGAGATGCTGGCCCGCTTCGCCAACGACAATGAACTGATCGCGCACGACTGCGGCCTGCACGGCAACCCGTCGCATACTGGCGTGGACGACCTGGAGCGCGAGTACAGCGCCGAACTGCAGGCGCGGATGATGCTCTACCACTATGCGAGCGCGGCCGACGGCCAAGCGCTGGCCGCGCGGGGGCACCGTGTGGCGCAGCCGGGGCAGTGCGTGCCGCTGGCCAACCCCACTGCAGCGCACGTGCTGGTGCAGGATCCGCCGTGAGCGGTGCTGGCCAGCCCGCCGACGCGGCGCTGGCTGCCGAGCTGGAGGCGCTGGAACGCGCGCTGCATGCGCCGCAGGTGCGGGCCGATCGCGAGCAACTGGCGGCACTTCTGGACGAGGATTTCAGCGAGATCGGCAGTTCCGGGCAATGCTACGGCCGTGTTGCGGCGTTGCAGGAGATCCCGCTGGAGCACGCGCAGGTGCTGATCGAATCGGAACAGTACGCGGTGTGGCTGTTGGCCGAGGATCTGGCCCAGGTGCGCTACCGCAGCCGCTATCACGTTGATGGCCAGGCCCAGGGCTGGGTGTTGCGCAGTTCGCTGTGGCGACGGCATGCGCAGGAATGGAGGGTGGTGTTTCACCAGGGCACGCCCGCGGCGGGGTAGTGGTGGGCGATGCCCGGTGAAGGGCGCCAGCCAAGGCTGGCAGCTACCAGAAGTGGGGCCACGCCCGAAAAGGCGATGGCCCCGCCGGCTGACCTCGGCGCCCGCGTCGATCGATACCGTTGCTGCCTTCCGGCCCTGGCGGGATTTTCGACCTAGCGTCGCGAGGGGCCGACGGGGCCACCATAGAGACGTTGGCCGCCCAGTGGGCGGCCGGTTCACGGATCAGGGGAAGCAGCGCGCGATGCGCCGGAGACCACAGCCGGACTGCACATCGGCTGGCCGATGGCAGACGGCAACTATAGCGCAGGCAGGTACATCGACGCCAGCTTCGTGCACTGAATCGGCTGTAACCCGCGTCTGCCGGCAACGCCCCGCGCCGACCGGCGTTGCTAGAATGCCGGCCAGGAGGAACGACCTCCCCCACATCGGGAATCAATGACCAGGACGGCCTGGCCCTACCAAGAGGAGGGCTGTCATGGCCTGGATCTATCTGTTGTTCGCCGGCCTGCTGGAAATCGTCTGGGCCGTGTCCATGAAGCAGTCCGAAGGCTTCACCAAGCTCACCCCAACCGTGGTCACCATCATCGGCATGATCGCCAGCTTCTGGCTGCTGGCGGTGGCCATGCGCAGCCTGCCGCTGGGCACCGCCTACACGATCTGGACCGGCATCGGCGCGGTCGGTGCGTTCGTGGTCGGCATCGTCTTCCTCGGTGAGCAGGTCAGCCCGATGCGGATCGGTGCGGCGGTGCTGATCGTTTCCGGCCTGGTGCTGATGAAACTCTCGAGCAGCTGAATGCATTTAGTTGGGCGGAGAAAGGAATCTCCGCCTGCTGCAGGTATATGCATTTTCGGCAAAACCATTTTGTCCGCCCGTTTTATTTGACGTGCGTCATGAAAATAACGAGCGTGATTCACATGCCGCTGGCGCCATCGGCCGCACAGTGCCGCCATTCGTCATGCGAAATCGGGGAGTTTTCGCCTTGACGGACACGTTGACCTGCCTTTTTCAGGTGCGGTCGCGTGAAGATGTGAAGATTTTCAGAAGTTAATGAAGCCAGGCCTTGTTCCCGTGTCGGGAGCCGGGGTGGGCCGCATTGTCTTCAAAAAACCTGCCTGCAGTGCCATCCGGTCTTTTCATGGAGATTTACCGATGAACCGCATTTACCGTCTGGTTTTCAATCGTGCCCTCGGCGTAATGCAGGTTGCTTCGGAGGTCGCCCAGAATCCCGGCGGAAGCGCGGTCTGCGCAGGGCGGGTGCCGCGATTGAGGGCGCACCAGTTGGCGGTGGCATTGGCTGCCACGCTGGCCAGTGGTTCGGTATTCGCGGCGTGCACTGGCACCACGACCGTCAACTGCGACAGCTCCACCAACATCAACAACTACGTCAACCCGACCAGCGGCCTGACGTTGAACATCGCCAATGGCGCGGTGTTCAGCGTGCCTCTGCTGTTGGGCGGCAATGCGGTGACGTTGAGCGGCAGCAACACCACGGTCAACAACGCCGGCACGATCGATCCGTTCCTGACCGGTGGTCTCAGCCTGGCCGCGGCCGGCCTGGTGGTCGGCAACAACACCGCCGGTGGCAGCGCGATCACGGTCAACAACCAGACTGGCGGCCAGATCAAGGGCATCTTCAACATCGGCACTTTGCTGGGTTTCGGCGGCCAGGCGGTCACCGCGCAGAATGCCGCAGGTGGGACCACCACGCTGGTCAATGATGGTTCGATTGGAATGTCGCTGCTGGGGATAGGGCAGCTTGCGGATGCGACGTCGGTGGTGACCTATGGCGGAGCACAGGCCAACGTGACCAACCGTGGCAGCATCACCGGTCGTGTCGGCCTGGGTGCTTCGACAGGCAATACGTTCACCAATTCGGGCACGATCTCGGGCAGTGTGCATCTGGGTGATTCCACCGGCGGCAATACTTTCACTGCCGTGGCAGGGTCCACCGTGGTTACCGGTGGCGGTAGCGCACCTGCAGGCCTGCTCGCCGGCGTAACCGGGGTCAAGGTCGCAGCGGCGGGCTCGGTTGATGCAGGCATCGGCACCGGTGCCGCCAACAACACCCTGGTGCTGCAGGACAACGCGGGTAACAACGGGCCTGCGTCGAGCATCGGCTGGACCAACTACATCGGCTTCCAGAAGCTCACCGTCAACAGCGGCACCTGGAACCTGCAGGGGCCGTGGTCGGGCACGGGCGCGATCACCCTCGGTGGCGGCGTGGTGAACTTCAACAACAACGCCGCATTCGGTTCCGGCCTGTTTACCGTCACTGGCGGCTCGATCGCGGCCAGTGGTGCAGGCCTGTCGCTGGGCAACAATTTCACCCTCAATGGCGGGTTGAACCTGGGCGGTGCCCAAGGCTTCGGTTTGAGTGGCGTGCTATCCGGTACCGGTGGGCTGACGGTCAACAACACCGGCATCGTCACCCTGGGCGGTGCGAACCTGTTCAGCGGTGGCGTCAACCTCAATGCTGGCGGCCTGGTGCTCGGCAATGCCGGTGCGCTCGGCAGCGGCAGTCTGACCGTCGGTGGCAACGCTTCGCTGGATACCTCGGCCAACTTCAATCTGGGCAACAACCTCGTCATCAACGGTGGCGGCACGCTCAACCTGCTGGGCAGCAACGCGCTGGGCCTGAATGGTTCGATCTCCGGCGCTGGCAACCTGATCAAGGCGGGTCCGGGTACCCTCACCTTGAATGGTGCCAACCTGCTTACGGGCTCCTTCGCGGTCACCGGTGGTGCGCTGGCATTGGGCGCCGGTGGCAGCCTGTCGCCGACAAGTGCGATGTCGCTGAGCGCAGGTACCAACCTCGATCTCTCGGTTGCGGCCAGCCAGACCATCGGCTCACTCGCCGGATCCGGTGCGCTCAACCTTGGCGCGCGCAGCCTCACGTTGGGTGGCCTGAACACCAGCACGAGCTTCTCCGGCGTCATCGGCGGTGTCGGCGGCGCGCTGGTCAAGGTCGGTACGGGTACCCAGACCCTGTCGGGCGCCAATACCTTCACAGGTGGCGTCACGCTCAACGGCGGTGGCCTGCTGCTGGGCAATGCAGGCGCGCTGGGTACTGGAACACTTAGTGTTGGCGGCAACGTGTCTCTCGATGGCACCGGGGCGCTCGCTCTCGCCAACGCGGTCAATCTGGGCGCGGGCAGCATTCTCAATCTGTCCGGCAACCAGGCATTGACCTTCAATGGCGTGATCGGTGGCTCCGGCAGCCTGGTCAAGAACGGCGCGGCCACCCTGACCCTCAACAACGCCAACACGTTTGGTGGAGGGCTGTCGCTCATGGCTGGAGGACTGGTGCTCGGCAACGGCGGTGCGCTGGGAACTGGCGCATTGAATGTCGGTGGCGCGGTGACGCTTGATGCCAGCTCGGCACTGACCGTGGGCAACGGCATCAACCTGGGGGTGGGTGGTTCGCTCAACGTGCTGGGCTCCAACGCGCTGACGCTGGGCGGCGTGATCGGTGGTACCGGCAGCCTGGTCAAGAACGGCGCCTCCACGCTCACGCTGGGTGGGGCCAACGCATTCACCGGCGGTCTGAACGTAAACGCAGGAAAGGTGGCACTGGCCAGTGGCGGCAGTCTGGCGGCCACCGGGGCGGTGAGCCTGGCGGGGGCCGGCGCCGAACTGGACATCTCGCTCGGCGGCAACCAGACCATCGGTGCGCTGTCCGGTGCGGCAGGCAGCATCCTCTCGCTGGGCGGCAGCACGCTCACCTTCGGTGATGCCACCAACCAGGCATTCGGCGGCGTGATCGGCGGTACCGGTGGCCTGGTCAAGCAGGGAACGGGCACGCAGACGTTCAGCGGCGCCAATACCTTCAGTGGTGGCCTGAACCTGGCGGCCGGTGGCCTGTTGCTGGGCAACGGCAGTGCACTCGGTACCGGCGCGTTGACGGTCAGCGGCAATGGCTCGCTCGACGCAACCGCAGCACTGAATCTGGGCAATGCCATCAACCTTGGCGCGGTGCTGACGCTGCCGGGCAGCCAGAACCTCACCCTGGGCGGCAACATCACCGGCACCGGCAGCCTGACCAAGAACGGTGCCTCGCTGCTGACCTTGAACGGCACCAATGCATTCAGCGGCGGCCTGAACCTCAATGCCGGCAGCCTGCTGCTGGGCAACAGCGGTGCACTCGGGACGGGCGCATTGAGCGTGGGTGGCAATGCATCGCTCGATGGCAGCACGGCGTTGAACCTGGTCAACAATGTCACTCTGGGCAGTGGGGCCGTGTTGTCGCTGCCGGGTTCGCAGGCGATCACGCTTGGCGGGGTGGTTTCCGGAGCCGGTGGCCTGGTCAAGAACGGCGCCAGCACGCTCACGCTCAACGGCGCCAACAACTTCGCCGGTGGGCTGACGCTCAACGGCGGTGGCCTGATGCTGGGCAACGCTGGCGCACTGGGAACCGGGCTGCTTGCCGTGGGCGCGAACGCGACCCTGGGCAGTACGGTGGCATTGAACCTGGGCAATGCCATCGATCTCGATGCCGGTGCGCAGCTGAGCCTGACCAGCAATGAGAATGTTGCTCTGGGCGGACTGATCACCGGCACCGGTGGCCTGATCAAGACCGGCACTGGCGTGCTGTCGTTGAACAACAGCAACACCTTCAGTGGTGGTCTGACGCTGAATGCGGGCGGTCTGTCGGTCGGCGCCAACGGTGCGTTGGGTACCGGTGCACTGAACATCGGCGGCAATGTTTCTCTGGATGCGAGTGCCCCGGTTTCGCTGGTCAATGCAGTGAACCTGGGCGCCAATACGCTGACCCTGCCGGGCAGCAGCAATCTCACTCTGAGCGGTGTGGTGAGTGGTACCGGTGGCCTGATCAAGGACGGCGCCTCGACGCTGACCTTGTCCGGTGCCAATACCTTCCTCGGTGGCGCCACGGTCAACGCAGGTACGCTGGCACTCGGCGCGGGTGGCAGTCTTGCCGCCATCGGTGCGGTGGACCTCGCCGGTGCCGGCGCGACGCTGGACATCTCCGCAGCGGGTGCCGGGCAGACCATTGGCGCGTTGAACGGCGTGGCAGGCGGCCATGTGGCATTGGGCACGCAGACCCTTACTTTCGGTGGCGCCAGCAATGGCAGCTTTGCCGGCGTCATCGATGGCAGCGGTGGGCTGATCAAGGTCGGTGCTGGCGTGCAGACGCTGTCCGGTGCCAATACCTTCAGTGGCGGTGTCGCGCTTGATGCCGGTGGCCTGATCCTCGGGAATTCGGGGGCGCTGGGCACGGGCACGCTGGGCATCGGCGGCAACGTCAGCCTGGACGGAACGACGGCACTGAACCTGGCCAACGCCGTGAACTTCGGTGGGGGTACGCAGCTGACGCTGGGCGGCAGCAGCGATCTCACCCTTGCAGGCGTGGTGGCCGGCAGCGGCAGCCTGATCAAGAACGGTGCAGGCCTGCTGACGCTCAACAACACCAATACCTTCGGTGGCGGCCTGACCTTGAACGGTGGTGGCCTGGTGGTCGGCGCGAACGGCGCACTCGGTTCCGGCACGCTGGCGGTGAATGCCAGCACCACGCTGGATGCGGGTGCTGCAGCGACGCTCGGCAATGCGGTCACGCTGGGCTCGGGTGTCGCACTGACATTGCCGGGTAGCAATGCGCTGACGCTGTCGGGTGTGATCGATGGCAACGGCAGCCTGATCAAGAACGGTGCCACCACGCTGACGCTGTCCGGTGCCAACACCTATACCGGCGGTACCACCATCAACGCCGGTACGCTGGCACTGGGAACCGGTGGCAGCCTTGCCGCGGCGGGTGATGTCATGCTGGGCGCAGGCGCTGGCTTCGATATCTCCGGTGCCGGCAGCAGCCAGACCATCGGCGCGCTCAACGGTGCGGGCGGAAGCACGCTGGCGCTGGGCGGAAACTCATTGACGTTCGGAACCGCCAGCAACGCTGCGTTCGATGGCGTGATCAGTGGCGGCGGCGGCCTGGTGAAAGTGGGTGCAGGCGTGCAGACGTTGTCCGGTGCCAACACGTTTGGCGGCGGCGTGACGCTCAACGCAGGCGGGCTGGTGCTCGGCAATGACGTGGCGCTGGGCTCTGGCGCGCTCACCGTCGGCGGGGCCGCCACGCTGGACACCACCGGCCTGGCAGCACTGACCAACAACATCGCGCTTAACGCAGGCCTGACCGTACTGGGCACCAATGCGCTGACGCTCAACGGGGTGATTTCCGGTACCGGCAGCCTGACCAAGGATGGTGGCGCAACGCTGACCTTGAACGGTATCAACTCCTATACCGGTGGTACCAACATCAACGCCGGCACACTGGCGCTGGGTGCCGGTGCCAGCCTGGCGGCGAGCGGTACCGTGAACCTCGCCACCGGCGCGACGCTGGATCTGTCGGCCGGCAGTGGCACGCAGGTGTTCGGCACCCTGGTCGGCAACGGTACGGTCAACCTGGGCGCCAATTCGATCGAAGTCGGCGGGGCGACCAATGGCACCTTCAGTGGCTCGATCGCAGGTACGGGTAGCCTGACCAAGGTCGGTGCGGGCATCGAGACGTTGACCGGTGCCAACACCTACACCGGCGGCACCTTCATCAATGCCGGCACACTGGCGATCGGTCCGGGCGGCAGCCTGGCGGCCACCGGTGCAGTGACACTTACCGCAGCGGGAACCGGCTTCGACATCTCGACGTCCGGTGCCAGCCAGACCATTGGTTCGTTGGCCGGGGTGACCGGCTCCACGGTCACTCTGGGCGCGCAGTCGCTGATCCTCGGCGGCAACGGCAACAGCGTGTTCGACGGCGCGATTTCCGGCACCGGTGGCCTGGTCAAGAACGGCACCGGCATCCTCACGCTGGGCGGCGCCAACCTGTTCAACGGCGGCCTGGCGCTCAACGGCGGTGGCCTGGTGGTCGGCAACAGCGCCGCGCTTGGCAGCGGTGCGCTGACGGTGGGGGCCAGCGCTACGCTGGATGCTTCGACCGCGGCCAACCTGGCCAACAACATCACGCTGGCATCAGGTGCCAACCTCAACCTGCTGGGCAGCAATGCACTGACCCTGGGCGGCATGGTTTCCGGTACCGGTGGGCTGATCAAGAATGGTGCGGCCACCGTGACCCTGACCGGTGCGAACACCTACACCGGAGGCACCACCATCAACAGCGGCACGCTGGCGATCGGCGCCGGCGGCAGCCTGGCGTCGACCGGCGCGGTGAACCTGGCAGGTACCGGTACCCTCGATATCTCTGCGGGCAACCAGAGCATCGGTTCGCTGGCCGGCGTGGCCGGCAGCACGGTGGCACTCGGTGGCAGCGCGCTGACCCTGGGTGGCACGGTAGACAGCACGTTCAACGGTGCGATCACCGGCAATGGTGGCCTCGTCAAGAACGGCGCAGGCGTGCAGACCCTCAACGGCGCCAGCACCTTCAGTGGCGGTGTAACGCTCAATGCCGGTGGCCTGGTGGTCGGCAACAATGCTGCGCTGGGCACCGGGGCGGTAACGGTGGGTGGCAACGGTACGCTCGATTCGAACACTGCGGTGACGTTGGCCAACAATTTCGTCCTCAACGCCGGGCTGACCGTGCTCGGCAGCAACAACCTCACCCTCAACGGCAGCCTGAGTGGCACCGGCTCGCTGACCAAGGAGGGCGCCGCAACGCTGACCTTGAACGGTGCCAATACCTATACCGGTGGCACCTTCATCAATGCCGGTACGTTGGCCTTGGGTGCCGGCGCGAGCCTGCATGCCAGTGGCATCGTCAACCTGGCCAGTGGTGCGACCTTCGATCTGTCGGCGGGCAGCGGCACGCAGCAGTTCGGTACCCTGATCGGCAA
This sequence comes from Stenotrophomonas genospecies 3, assembly GCF_054473855.1. Classification (NCBI taxonomy): domain Bacteria; kingdom Pseudomonadati; phylum Pseudomonadota; class Gammaproteobacteria; order Lysobacterales; family Lysobacteraceae; genus Stenotrophomonas; species Stenotrophomonas genospecies 3. The sequence continues at coordinate 210,337 of NZ_JBTMUR010000010.1, read as the reverse complement.
CGGCACGGTGAACCTGGGCGGCAACACCTTGACCATTGGTGGTCCCGTCAATGGCACGTTCAGTGGTTCGGTGGGGGGTACCGGTGGGCTGATCAAGGAAGGCACCGGCACCCAGACCCTGACCGGTGCCAATACCTTCACTGGTGGCACCACCATCAATGCGGGCACGCTGGCGATTGGCGCCGGAGGAAGTCTGGCAGCGAATGGCGCGGTGACACTGGCCAACGCCGGAACAGCGTTCGATATTTCTGCCGGTGGTGCGCAGAGCATCGGATCACTGGCGGGTGTTACCGGCAGTACGGTTGCGCTCGGCGGCAGCACACTGACCCTCAATGGCGTAGGAAACACGACCTTCGCTGGTGACATTACCGGTACCGGTGGCCTGGTGAAGAATGGTGCAGGCATCCAGGGCCTGACCGGCAGCAATACCTTCAGCGGTGGCGTGGCACTCAACGCCGGTGGCCTTGCCTTGGGTAACAACAATGCACTGGGAACCGGCACGCTGACCGTGGGCGGCAATGCCAGCCTGGACGGCACCAGCGCGCTGACGCTGGCCAATACCGTGCAGCTGGCCAGCGGCACGCTGACCCTTGCCGGCAGCAACGCGCTGACCTTGAACGGCCCGATCAGCGGCGCTGGCGGCCTGCTCAAGGATGGCGCAGCAACGGTCACCCTGGGCGGTGCCAGCACCTACACCGGTAACACCACCATCAACAGCGGCACGCTGGCGGTGGCGGCCGGTGGCAGCCTGTCGGGTGCGAGCACGGTGAACCTGGCCGGTGCCGGTACGCTGGACATCAGTGCCGGTGGCAACCAGAGCATCGGAGGCCTGGCCGGCGTAACCGGATCCAGCGTGGTGCTGGGCGGTGCGACCCTGACCACCGGCGGCAACAACGGCAGCACCACCTTCGGCGGTGTGCTCAGTGGCACCGGTGGCCTGGTGCAGAGCGGCACCGGCACGCTGACCCTGAGCGGCGACAACGTCTATACCGGTGGCACCACCATCAACGGTGGCAGCACGCTGCAGCTCGGCAACGGTGGCAGCTCCGGTTCGGTGCTGGGCGACATCACCAACAACGGCAGCCTGGTCTACAACCTGGGCAGCACCGCAACCGTGGGCGGTGTGGTCAGCGGTAGCGGTGGCCTGACCCAGGCTGGCAGCGGAACGCTGGTGCTGACCGGCAACAACACCTATACCGGCGGTACCACCATCAATGCCGGCGGCACGTTGCAGGTGGGCAACGGTGGTGCGACCGGCGCGATCGTCGGCGACATCACCAACAACGGCGCGCTGGTGTCCAACGTGGCGGGCAACACCACGCTGGGCGGCACCATCAGCGGCAGCGGTGGCCTGACCCAGGCCGGCGCTGGCACGCTGACTCTGACCGGCAACAACACCTATACCGGCGGCACCACCATCAATGCCGGTGGCACGCTGCAGGTCGGCAATGGCGGTGCGACCGGTGCGATCACCGGTAATGTCGCCAACAACGGCAGCCTGGTGTTCGACGTGGCGGGCAACACCACGGTCGGCGGCGCGATCAGTGGCAGTGGTGGCCTGACCCAGGCCGGTGCCGGCGTGCTGACGCTGGTCGGCAACAACACCTACACCGGCGGCACCATCATCACTGCCGGTGGCACGCTGCAGGTGGGCAATGGTGGAGCGACCGGTTCGATCGCTGGCGACATCACCAACAATGGTTCGCTGATCTCCAACGTCGCGGGCAACACCCTGCTGGGCGGCACCATCAGTGGTACGGGTGGCCTGACCCAGGCGGGCAGTGGCTCGCTGGTGCTGACCGGCACCAACACCTACACCGGCGGTACCACCATCAATGCCGGCGGCACGCTGCAGCTGGGCAATGGTGGTGCGACCGGCTCGATCGTCGGCGACATCACCAACAACGGCACGCTTGTGTCCAACGTCGCGGGCAACACCACGCTGGGCGGCACCATCAGCGGCAGCGGTGGCCTGACCCAGGCCGGCAGTGGCACGCTGACCGTGACCGGCAACAACACCTACACCGGCCCGACCACCATCACTGCCGGTGGCACCCTGCAGGTGGGCAATGGCGGCGCGACCGGTGCGATTGGCGGCAGCGTCACCAACAACGGCAGCCTGATCTTCAACGTGGGTGGCAACACCACCGTCGGCGGCGCCATCAGCGGCAGCGGTGGCCTGACCCAGGCCGGCAGCGGCACGCTGATCCTGGGCGGCAACAACACCTACACCGGCGGCACCACCATCAACACCGGCGGCACGCTGCAGGTCGGCAACGGCGGCGCGAGCGGATCGATTGCCGGCAACGTCAGCAACAACGGCAGCCTGGTGTTCAACGTCGGTGGCAATACCACCGTTGGCGGCACCATCAGCGGCAGCGGTGGCCTGACCCAGGCCGGCGCTGGCACCATCACCCTGACCGGCAACAACACCTACACCGGCGGCACCACCATCAACGCCGGTGGCACGGTGCAGGTTGGCAATGGCGGCGCCAGTGGCTCGATCACCGGCAACATCACCAACAACGGTGGGCTGATCATCAACACCGGTGGCAGCACCACGCTGGGCGGCAGCATCAGCGGTGACGGCAGCATCGTGCAGGCCGGTCCGGGGGGCCTGAACCTTGGCGGCAACAGCGGTGGTTTCAGCGGCACCGGCCAGGTCACCGGCGGTGGCCTGAATGTCACCGGCAACATCGGCGGCCAGTGGACCATCGGCAGCGGTACCACGCTGTCCGGCACCGGCACCATCGGGGGTACCGGTGGTGGCGTGACGGTATCCAGTGGCGGCGTGCTGTCGCCGGGTAATGGCCCAGGCAATGGCAGCGGTGCGGGCAATGGCACCGGCACGATCACGGTGGGTGGCAACCTGACCTTGTCGCCGGGCAGCACGCTGGGCATCGATCTGGGTGCCACCGGCAGCGACACGGTGCAGGTGGGTGGCAGTGCCAACGTGGGTGGCAGCAGCGTGCAGGTGAATACCATCTCGCCGAGCACCAGCTACCAGCAGGGCCAGCAGTACACCGTGGTCAATGCGGGCGGTGGCGTGAGCGGGCAGTTCGCTTCGGCGAAGACGCCGTCGGCCTTCCTGACCATCACCCCGGTCTACACGGCGAACACGGCCAATCTGCAGATCGATGTGGCGCAGACCGCAGCCTTCACCACGGCGGCGAAGACGCGCAACCAGTACAACACCGCCGCAGCGCTGGACAGCCTGCCGCAGAGTGGTCCGGCGCTGGGCCTGTACAACACGCTGCTGATGTATGACGCGGGTACCGCGCGCGCGGCCTTCGACCAGCTGTCCGGTGAAGTGCATGCGGCCAGCCGTGCGGTGCTGTTGTACGACAATTACCTGGAAGAGGGTATCCGCCAGCGTCTGGGCAGTGAGCTGCCGACCGTGCGCGGTGAGCGTGCCTCGGCCTGGCTGGCCGGCAGCGGCAAGGTGTTCAGGCAGGATGGTGATGGCAACGGCGACGACATCCGCTCCAACCGCAATGCGCTGATGGCCGGCGTGGACTGGCAGCTGGGCGAGCACGTGGTGCTGGGTGCAGCGGCCGGCAACGAACGGCTGGATACGCGCCTGTACGATCGCAGCTCGCGCGCCCGCCTGCGTGGCAACACCTTCGGCCTGTATGCGCAGGGTCAATGGAACAACGGCTTTGCGGTCGGTGGCAGCGTGTCGCGCGGCGACTACCGCACGCGCACCACGCGTGAGGTGCCGCTGCTGGGCCAGACCCTGTACAGCCGCCAGGACTCGGATGTGACCATCGCCCAGGTGGAAGGCAGCTGGACCTGGACCCACGGCAGGACCCAGCTGCAGCCGTATGTGCAGTTCACCAAGCACTGGGTCGACAGTGATCGCGCGGTGGAGCAGGGCGGCACTGCTGCGCTGGAGCTGGAAGGCGGCAAGGACACGCTCAATGTCAGCACCGTGGGTGTGCGGGGCCGCTGGGACGTGGGCAGCGGCGAGCGCTTCCCGGCACAGCTGACGGTCGGCCTCGGCTGGCAGCATGCTTCGGGTGACACCGACGTGGCCAGCCGCAACCGCTTCGCGGTCGGCGGCAATGCGTTCGATGTGTACAGCGCGGTGATGGCACGCAACGCGCTGGTCAGCCAGCTGGGCGTGGCGGTTGGGCTCGGCCGCAACAGCCAGCTGTCGATGTTCGTGCAGGGCCAGCACGGCGACGGTCGCCGCGACGTCGGCGGGCAGATCAACCTGCGAGTGGGCTTCTGAGGGGAGCGGGCCAGCGGTAGAACCACGGCGGGCGTGGATGGGACCGGGGCGGGAGCGCTAGAGCTCCCGCTCCATTTCCACGGCGTCGATCCCGGCACCGTGGCCATCGCGCACCACACGTGTCACCTGGAAGCCGAGACCGGAATAGAAGCCTTGGGTGTGTTGGCTGGTACTGAGCGTGACGCGATTGATCGAGGGATCCACTTCGGCCTGGCGCAGGCGCGCCAGCGCCAGTTCGCGGCCCAGTCCATGCCGGTGCAGCGCGCGCTGCACCATGCCCCAGCAGAAACCGGCACTACCATCGCCGCGTCGCGACAGGCCGCCACAGGCCACGATGCGGTGGTCGCGCTCGATCACCTGGAAGGCGCAGTCCATGGCCTGCTCACGCAGGAAGCGTTCAAAGTCGCTGCGCTCTTCGGGCGCGAAGTAGGTTGGCACGTTGCTGTCGAAAATCGACAGGCAGGCGCTGGCATCTGCGGGTCGGTAGAGGCGGAGGTTCATGGGCCCACGATAGACGATCGTCAGTAGATCCACGCTACACGTGGATTCATGGGCCGGATGCCGTGCGTGTATCCCTCAGGCCGAGATTCCCGCCAGCACCGCATACATCACCACGAAGCTCACCAGGAACAGGTAGACGCCGCCGATGGCAAGGTAGCGCAACACGGTCAGCGCCTTGTTGCCGCCATACACGCGTTGCTGCATCCACAGCAGATAGACCGGGACCGCCAGCCACAGCAGGGCATACAGCCATTGGCTGGCGGCGGCGAAGGCGGGGGATGCGAGCGCGCTGCTGATGCCGGCGATGAGGAAGGTTGCCAGCAGCACCATCATCAGCCAGCAGTGGCTGTACAGCGCCACCACCAGATGTTCCAGATACCCCATCTGCCGTGGCACGTAGGCGATGCGCAGTACCAGCGCGAACACCGGCATCAGGAAGAACAGGGCACCGGGCAATGCGGTCAGGATCGCCTGCATGTACAGATCGGTCTTGCCCCCCATGCGCTGGATGTTGGCGTTGCCGTTGTGCAGGCGCTTGTTGAGCCAGTTGTTGGCGAACCGGGGCCAGCCGGCCACCACGATGGGGTTGGTGTCAGCGTCCCACGGTTTGCCGTTGACGGTGTGGTTGAAGAAGGTGCCGGGCTCGGTCGTGGCGACCTCCTTGCTGGTGCCGGTGAGCTCGGCTTTGCGCTGTGCGGCTGCCGCATTCACCGCCGCTCTGGCCATGGCGAAGCCGGCGTTGCCGGTAGCGGGTGAGTTGGCCTGCTGGCGATCGATCGTCGCGAGCTGTTTCGCGCGTGCGGCCTCGACCTGTTCAACGGTGTTGGACTTGGCATACAGCGAATCGCCTCCGCCCATGCGGATGTCGTCGACGTGCACGAACAGTTTGCCGATGAAGAACGTAAACAGGGTGAGGATGACGAACAGCCGCAAAGGCTGCACGTATCCGACCCGGCGGCCCTTGAGGTAGTTCTGCGTGATGCGGCCGGGAACCCAAAGATCGCGCAGCGTGCGGAAGATGCGCCCGTCCAGGTGCCAGAAGGATTCGAACACTTCTTCGATGGCATGGCCCACGTGCTTGAGCGGGTTGTGCGCCGATTGCCCGCAGCGATGGCAGTAGTGGCCCTGCAGGGCGGTGTTGCAGTTCTCGCAGTCGGCGTGAGCGCTGTCGGTCGAACTCATGGGCAATGGGCCAAGCGTCGGATGAAGGCGCCTACGATAGCGAATTTTCAGGTTTCGTTCAGCTTTGTTTTGGAGTGCCAACGAGCGTGCGTAAGGCGATCAAAAGCATCCACGCGTGGCGTGGATCTACTGATGGATCTGGAGGAACACGCCCCTCTGTTGAGGGGCTGCCCCGACAGGAGTGGGGAGAGGCAGGCAAAGGGGAGGGGCCCAAAGGTTGCGCAGCAACGTTTGGGGCGAAGCGCGCGCAGCGCACTTCGCGTCCCGCGCCAGATAACTGAAAAAGGCCGCCCCTGGGGGCAGCCTTTTTCAGTTATCTGGCGGAGAGAGGGGGATTGTCGTGTGCATCCATGCACCCGATCCCGATGCGCGTTGCGCCTCGGGACCCGCCTGCGGCGGTCCGGTTCTGCTCCTGCAGAACCGTCGAACCCCGGCGTGGCTTCTCACCACCCATCCCATCCGCCAGACAAACGCAAAAGGGCCACCCTGTGGGCGGCCCTTTTGCGTTTGTCTGGCGGAGAGAGGGGGAAACAGTACCTTGACCGTTCCGCCTAGCTCCGGAGGCGTCCACAAACCGGATTTGTGTCCTGTGGTGTGTCCCGGATGCTAGCCGACTCGTGCTTTCAGCACCACAGTGACGGGGCTCAGGTGTCCATGGCGGCGGCACTCCAGCTTGCCAGCTAGGGGCGGCTAGCAAAAAGCTAGCCAATTGTCCACAATGTCTCATCGTACGAGACCGGAATTTGATATGAGTAGCTCATGGAAGAGGGACCCCAATCTCCGACTCAAGGGCTTGGGCCTCATTTCATTGATAGTCGTGTGTTTCCTCCTCTTCTTCGCCCAGGTCTGGAGGGTTCATGCATTCGATCTCCAAAAGCAATTCGAGTCGCAGATCCCAGTCGCAGAAAAGATAAAAAAGCCGGTGCGAGTCATCGACAAGGCGCCTGAGAGTTCCTCGGCAGCTTCCATTCCGGAAAGGAAGCCGGACCGATGGAGTGACGGCGAAGTTGTTTCTGCACTTAGCAGCTTCTATCAGACGATTATTACGATGATGGGGTTATTGCTGGGCGTCATAGGAATACTGGCAGTAGTGACCTTGAGGTTCTTGTCGAAGTTGGCAGCTGAAGATATGGCTCACGGCGCTGCGAAAGAGGCAGTGGCTCATTACATCGAGACGCGCCAGTTTGGCGATAGCGTAAAATATGCAATCGAGGAAACCGGCTTGGCGTATCAGTTGGAAAGATTGGAAAAAGATCTCGATAGCATCAAAGAGAGCTTGAAGAAGCGACGCAAGAGTAGACTCCTGAGTAGTGATGACGAAGATCTTGATGGGGATGTGGTTTCAGACTGGACTGAGGATAGGTGATGGCGGTCGTAAGAAAAAAAGTTTCCTCTGTGAGCACCTCTGCAATGAGTGCTCAACGCGAGGTTGACCTGCGCCAACGCCTATCCGATGCGGGTCTTTTGCGCGTGCCCGTAAACGTCGTGGCAATAGCGGAATTCCTGGGCTTGGAGGTGGTTGAGGAGCCAATGGCAGATGATCTCTCCGGCTATCTCGAAGTGCGCTCTGGCTCTTGGGTTGTTGGCGTGAATTCGCTCCATCACCGCAATCGGAAGAGATTTACAATTGCTCACGAGATTGCGCATTTCGTGCTCCATTCTGGGCAAAAAAAGAGCTTCCATGATCAAACGTTTGCCCGCAGGAACGATGATCCAAATCCTATGGAGCGCGAAGCGGATCGTTTCGCTGCTGAGCTACTGATGCCTGAGGCTGATGTCAGGCAGATGATTTCTTCGGGAAATACGACCCTTTCAGGGCTCGCCGCAGAGTTCGGTGTGTCTGCTCTGGCAATGAAATATAGGGTTCAGAATTTGGGCTACAGGGTTAACCAATGACAAGATACTTGCCTATTGTCCGATCCCGTGCGGCCGAATTGCGCGGCCTAAAGGAACTGTCGCAGGATGCGAGGCTTAAGTTGCTGCCTATCATCGAATTGACGAAATCACGTAGAACGTCAAAGAATCCAGCGGGCAATGTCGCGAAAAGCGTTGAAGCTGTCCTCGAAATATTGGGCGAGCAGCCTTTTATCGTAGATCTCACATCCCTTGAAAGTCAGCAAAATACAGAATTCGATAATTTGCTTGATGACGAGAATGCGTTCTCAAACTGGACTGAATTTGCGGTAGAGAATCTTCCCGCACACTGCGTTCCTGTAGTCCATCTTTTGGAGCCATTTGATGCTGTTTCTTTTCAGCGTCAAGTAGCTTCATTGAGGGAAAAGTTCACGAAATTCGCCGTCCGGGTCCCGACTAACTATTCTGATTTTGATGAGTTGGTCGGAAATCTCCCGAATATGTTTGGGCGAACCGAGGATGTTGTCTTAATTTTGGATGCGGCTTACGTCTCCCTAAGGGGGCTTTCGGGGGCTAACGCCCGCCTTGCTGAGATGCTTGGCGCAGTTGAAGGTATCGATTTTTTCGCTAAATCAATTGCTGCCAGCTCCTTCCCTATCAGCGTCGTCTCTGCCGGAGGCGGGGATGAAGAGGGGGAATTCAATCTCACTGAAGTTGAACTTTGGAGTGATCTCTCCAAGAGGTTTTCAGGATTGGACTACAGCGACTACGCTGGAATCCATCCAATGGACTTCTCGGGTACGGTCACGAACTGGGTTCCCAGAATCGATGTCATGCTGGACAGGTCTTTCTTCTATCACCGCTATCGTAGAACCGAGGGTGGCTACGTGAAGTGCGCGCAGCGCGCAATCAAGGATCCGCGATTTGTGCCTCTCGGCTGTTGGGCGGTCGACAACATTCGCAAAACTGCCGATGGTGAAGCTATCGGACGAAGCCCGTCATTCTGGATCTCTAACCGGGTCAATTTCCATATCTCCAGGCAAGTGGTTAGAGTTTCCCGATAATTCTCTCACTTAGTGTCAGCATCCGCACGTCGTCCAGAGTGACTGTGCTACCTAGTTCTGATCTAAACGATTCGAACCTGGTCGCCAGTCGCTCGTGTATCGCTGCCAATGTGAACTCGGAAAGCGAATTTCTGGATAGCTTTAGGGCCTTTTCAGCTAACGCTTCATGTAGTCCCGTTTGGGGAAGATCGTGTATAAGCATTAACCGTTTGAGGTCATTAGAGCGCAGCCATTTGAGTGAGGCGTCAGTTGAAAGCGTGTTTCGCTGCTGGGGCTTGCGCACATACTGGGTGCCATCTTCGTCAAGGGTGATCAACCCTGTTGAGCGGGGTAAGCGCGACCGCAACAGTGGCAGCCAATTGGCGGTGGTGGCCACAGAAAAGTCGAGAAACATGGAGCCGTAACCCCGCGCTTGTTCATCAAGCTTGTCGAAGTTGTCACGTGGTCCTTTAATTTCGATTGCGCTCAGCCGAGTAGGCGAGGAAACAACCAAATCCGCCCTGTATTTCCCATCGCCGAATCGCACCTCAGATCCCAAGACTTCGTCGAAGTCGAGCGTAGGCAATAGCGCCGATACAATCATTACTTTTATGTCGTCGGCATACATTTATGTTTTTTTTCTTCGAAAAAGCTCATTTCATTGTGCCATTTTTTTGGCGCGATTCATAGCTGACTGCCTGCAATGAGCATATACACGGGCTTGTATGAGCTCCCGTAGTAGTAGGGACGGACTGCCTCTCGATTCAGTACCGAGCGTAGGCGGTCCATTGTGTCTATTGCTGCGCCGAAGGACATCGGTTCGCATCGCGGCAGTATTGCCTCTGGTAGCTCTCCAGTATTGATTGAGGCGACCTTTGAGTCATAGGTTGAAAGAGAGCCTCCTGGTGAGTCGGATTCATTCCAGCGAAGCAGATTCATTGACTCATCTGATTTCAACAACGGTATCCAGATGGAGTGAGCGGAAGTGATCTCCCCGAGGTTTCGCGCTGCACAGAAGCCGCCAAGTGTAGGTACCCCCATGTTTATAGCGTGCTCAGCAAAGATGAGTAGCTCATCGTTGATCGTGGCATACAGCGCATTGCTCTTGTCGTGGACCTTTGGCCTTCTTGCGAACATGGCAATGACTTTGAATGACTCTCCAGGAAAAGACGCTCTTGAACGAATGCCGCCTTCCCTGGTTTTCCAGAAGAACATTGGCATCGCTGCGTCGCAGTGGGGTTCCAGCGCTTTTTGGAGGTCTGGAACCAGCTTGTACTCAAGGGTCCTTTCATTGATGTAGCTCGTGATGTTCTTCTCAACCATGAGGAACTCCTAGCGTCAGGATCTGAGGTGGGACATTTTGGAGGCCACTGGTGTTCTCCGGCTTGGCTTGACTAATTAATTCCCTGGGCTAGTTTGTTTGAACTATTGGAAATTTAGAATAATCCTGTGTTTAAGCCAACAAGTTTTATATGTTATCTCGATGAGAATATTCCTGATAGTGAGCGAAAGGTCCTGGCACGGTTTGCGCTACATTTGCTGTACGATGCGGAAGCCTATCCATTCGATATCTCAGAAATGCTATCGCTCTCTGAGGATAGTCATCTCTATGCGCGAGGGCTGCTCAATTACTGCTTGGTCGATCCTGTTTGTTTTGTTTCCGAAAGCGAGCTTATTTTAAGAAAAGCGGTCGAGTATGCAGCTATGACATCTGATTCGAGGGTGGCATAAATTGAACGCGCTTACATTCTTCCACTTCGTGTCAAATCAGCCACGCAACAGAAAGCTTCTTGCACGTATAGCTCTCAATGCCTGTGGATATGCCTCTGAATTTCCAGTCGGCGTCATAGAGTTGCGTCACCTAAGTCCAATCCAATGCGGGGTTGTTAACGCCTTCCTGGATTGGTCGAAATTAGAGAAAAATTACGTGGTTACGGGAGTTCACAGAACTCAGCTGACTAGGTTCGCAGGAGGCGACTATGTTTCAATCATTCGAGCTTCCTATTCTTCTCCAAGCGACGTGCATTCCAGGCCTCTGCTTGCGTAATGTTCTTGACTCTTCCGCTTAGAAATTCTGAAAAAAGCAAGAAAACCTCGGACTCGCCTAGTCGTAGCTTCTGAAGAGCTTGCTCTAGAAGTGTCTGCCATGCTTCTTCGCTGTATGCGTAACTCAGCGCAATCGAACGAAATGACGACACTACGTCTGGGTTTGGACTGCTGCTTCTCAGTTCGTCCGCGATTGCATCGTGTAGAGCCTCTACGTCATGTGCCCTAAATCTGAAGTACTGGCGCAAAAGGAAATTTACTATATCAAGCTCGGAGACTCCGAGTTTACATAGACGTTCGATCTCTTGCTTTATGTGATTTGGTAAAGGGGAGGGAAAGTAAGATGCAACTAATTCGCAGCATTGAGTGACAGCCGGGATGGCGTTCAATTTCACTATCCTCATGGTTTTACTCACTTTGCCAGAATCACCGGCGGGGTCGCAAGGGATGGAAACCAGGTAGGCCTGGGCGAGGGGATAGCTGCTTCCCCCTGCCTCTGACTTCGGAGGCGATGTTTGGAGGTTTATGGTTAGGCTTGTCTCTTGTCCCTTAAGTGCAGCTTGAGCTGCCCTTTGACGTAGGCCGAAAGCAGCGTCGCAGGCTTGTGTTGTTTCAAGGTTTCCATCAGATTTATGCGCATGGCGGCGAGTTTCTTGTTTGAAGGATGCAGGGGTGGGGGGGTACGGGATAAACAAAGCCCGCGCATTTGGCTCAGGGAGCGAGAACCAATACGGGGAAACACCACTCGTCGGAATGTCTGCTTGGGATGCACTCTTCGCGGACCTAAGAGTGCGACAATCGTCACATATCTTGACTCTCCCGATTCAGGCCTCTTCGCCGAGCGGGGATGGCAGGGGGGGCTGCAGCCTATGTAGGGGGCACGAGGCTGTGGGGACTGATGCCCCATCCAAGGAGAAGGAAATGAAGAAGCTGTTGCTCACCCTAACCGCTGGTGTCGCTCTGGCGGCCTCTTTTGCCGTTTCGGCACAGAGCCATTCGGTGAAGGGTCACTATCGCTCGGACGGTACCTACGTCCAGCCTCACTACCGTAGCAATGCGAACTCCACCAAGCTGGACAACTACAGCACCCGAGGAAACTACAATCCTTACAACGGGAAGTCCGGGACTGTGGATCCTTACAAGCCGACGCAGAGCAATCCATACGGTAGCCCCTACAACCAGCCGAAGACGCAGCAGCGTCGATCCGGTTACGGCTACTGAATTTTAGGGCCCCGCAGATGCGGGGCTTTTTTCTGGCAATGTGCCAAACGGTAATGGTGGCTCGCGTCAGGCTGTCTCTGGCTTAGGCACCAGGCTTACAGACCACTGCCCATTGTCTTCCTGCTTGAGTGACAGGAGATCGTAGGTCTTCACCATGTTGAGAAGACCGGAATGCCCATAGATGCCAGGGGAGAACCCGGAATCCGCTCGCTTCAGATACGAGCCTAAGGAGTTGAGACTAACCTTGCCCTCTGGGGTGCTACCGGCAAGCAGTGAGACAGCCTCGATGACGAACCGAGGGCGACGCTTCGGGAGCGGGGCGCTTCCTGTGGTCTTGGCTTCATTAGTGTGGTCAGCAGGGTGCGGCGGGTCCTGAAGATCTGGCGGCTCTGGCGATGAGGCTTCTTGGGCGGACCACTCGAAGAACTGATCACAGGCATTGCGCAAAGCATCGGGGGTCTTTGCTTCGCCTACGATCAGAACCGTGGCGCCGCGCTCACGGAGCTTTCGGCAGAGGTAGGCAAAGTCCGAGTCGCTGGTGACTAAGCAGAAGATGTCTGCCCGCTGATCGAATAGCACTTCCAGGGCATCCAAGGCCAGGGCGATATCGGAGGTGTTCTTCTTCGCTGCGTATTGGAACTGAAGGCATGGAGTGAAGGCCTGGCGAACCAGGGCCTCTTGCCAAGAGTTGCCCAAGGTAGTGCGATTGCCGTATCCGCGCCGAAGCGTTACGCGCCCGGCCTGTGCAGCCATGAGGAGCGCGAAGTCCACGATTTCGGGAGCAACGTTGTCGCAGTCGATCATTACTGCGACGGTCGATTCTTGCGGTTGAGCCATGTTGATTTCCTTATCGCGCAGGGCATATGTGGTGCGACAGCTTGCTGCTGACTACGTCTTCCGCCGAATGATATGGTGCCCGGCTGCATCATGTTTCTTGTAGCTAACCCAAGCTTGCCCATTGCTACCTTTGACAATCTTGAGCTTCTTGGGGTCTGCGGTGTTTTCAAAGGCATAGCCAGTCATATGGATCTCGACTGGGAAGTGACCGAGCGCCTTCCCAGCCACATCCAGTTGCCAATGTGTCTGAATGAGAAATTCGCCAGGAACAGTTATGAACTTGCGCGCCTCGGGGCCCACTGAATCGACTTCCATAGTATTAAGGGTAACGGATCTCTGTACGCCCCTCAGAAGATCGAAGCCAAAGTCGATATCCTGGAAGTCCTCTTCGGAGAACACGTCTGAATTTTCGAGTATGACGGGGGAGTTGAGGGCGCGACAAATCATATGGAGTCTGCTCAGGCTTCTGATGCGCTGGAACACAGGAAGCATCTGACCGATGGGTGACACAGCAGGGTGCAGTGGCTGGCGGATCCCATTGAAGTCCAAAGTCAGCATCATTGCGTCTTCGGCAGCAATCTGGTCAGCCCACGTTGCTAGAGGGGCGAGCGTATCAATCTCCTTTAGCGCGACGCCGTATATTGCGGAGCCCCTGATGCTAAGGTTGATTTCTGCCTTCAATGATGTCTCTACAACCGTGCACCGAATGATGATCGTCAATGGTGATGGGAGAGACTCATTCGTAATGCCTGCTCCTGCGGTGCCGTTGAATAGCTCAGCAGCTAAGCTCACTTCCTGCGCCAAGACGGAATATTCCTGGCCTGGACATACGAGAACATGGCCTTGGGTGGCTGCTTTCGTCTTCATGGTGAGCTTGCCATGAGCAAGTAGCGGCTTCATTTGATCCTGGAAGCCGGGGAGAGGCGCAAGCTTGAAGTCTTTTACATCAAATGTGCGTGGGAGGCCATACAGATATGCGTCTCGGACCAGGGCTATGTTCTCGGCCGTTCCGACTGGTGTGAAGGATAGATCCAACCGAGAAAGCCCCTTCGAGAGCTCCTGCACTTTCTGAGTCTTGCTTTCGTCCGAACCCGGGGGCGCTCTTCGGGCGCTGCGCTTTGCTAGATCAATAGATGGCTGATTTCCGATGGATAGCGGATCTCGGGTTTGAAGAATAGGCTCTACGATGTCCCACAGATAGCGTTCAAAGCCTTCACGGTCACTGAGGACCTTTGAATGGTCGAACGTGACCACGCCTTTGCCATCGCCGATCAGCTTTTCTTGATTGCCCTTCGCCCACTCTTGAGCGTGAATCCAATAAATGGAACGGTCGGGGGTCACCCTCAAAATGAAGACCGGGAGCACATTGTTCGCATACTGCCGCAATCGGTTCTTGGAAACTTGAGCAGTGATTCGGCTTCCTCTGGACTCGACAGAGGTCGCTTTCACTTGTGCTAGAAAGTGAATGCCGTGGTAGACAGTGTGATCGGGGGTGATGCACAGGTCGTAACCAATGTCTATCTGATCGTGTCCAACATTCCAATCCCACTCTAAAAAGGCTTGTTCTACTGCAAGCTCTGCTTGTCGACCAGTCTTCTGAGATTTAGGGAAGTTCATCGGCTAGAACGAAAGGGGGTTACAAGGATGACAGCCTACCACTGACTTTCGGACACATCAGGGATAGAACCTCTTTTTGTCCTTCAAGCATCGCTTGAATTGCCCCTTGGCATAGACTGGAAGCACGGCCGCAGGCCGGTATTTCTCCAAGGTCTCTATCTGCTTCTTCCGCATTACGGCTGGCTTTTTGTGAAAGTAGGCCTCGTGAAGCACCGGCACGCGCTTGCTGACGGAGTGTCCAGTGATCAAAGCAATGTCTTCGTCAGCCACGTTCTGATGGTGGAGCTCTGTCGCGATGGTGTGGCGGAAGGCGTGGAACCCGACCCCTCTAGGGAAGCCGAGGTCCTTCATGTAGCGGCTGAACTGGCTAAGCGCTGCCAGACTGTAGCGAGCATTGGTCTCGCCGGTCTTACGGTTCACACCAGCGGATAGGTGTGGGAAGAGGCGAGGGTGGCCGCACTCTCTGATGTCATCCATGAAGTCCAGGAAGCCTGCGTCTAGTAGCGGCTTCGGGATAGGGATGGTCCGGATAGATGCCTTGCCTTTTAGGCTTTGCCGACTCCTGAGCCGGTTCCGGTGCGCTAGGTCAGGATCTACGGTCTTCTGGATGCGGATACACCAGACATCGCTCTCCTGGACGATGTCGGCGACCTTCAGCTGAGCGACCTCGTTGATGCGTGCGCCCGTATACAGGCCAATCATGGGAAGCCACCATCGGTGGGGGTATTTGCTCGCCCATGGAATGAAGGTCTTGGGATCGAAGATGCGCTTGAGATCGTCTTCATCAAAGAGGCGCTCAGGCTTGTTGGGATCCGTGACCAGGTCCTTCTTGATCTCTGCGAACGCAACCATGGGGGACGCATCAATGGCTTTGGTCTTGACCAGCTGATTGAAGAAGGAGACCAGGAAGCGCCGATGACGTTCAAGCGTTGCAGGGGCAAGCTGAGGAACATCTAGCTCCTTGCCGCAGGCAATGGCTTCGTCATAGCTGATTCCTCGATAGGCGGGGTCAGAGAAGAGGCCCGGGGGTGACCAGCGCATGAGGTCCCAGAGGCGATAGATGTGCGGGTGGTCAATGCGCGAGACGGGGATGTCGCCGCAGGTCATCTGGAGAAGCCGCAGGGTTCGGGCTGTGGAGTCGATGGTCTCTTGGGCGAGGCAGCGGCGTTCCCGGTCCCCCAAGTAGTCCTTGATCTCTACGGACAGAAGTCGGGCAGGGTGGCCTGCGGAGAGTGGCTCAAGGTAGCGCGTTCCTGCGGCATTGATGCGAGAGCGTCGGGAGCGCTCTATCGCAGCGTTGAGGATCTCTTGCGCATGGATGGCCGCTTCGCGTCCGGTGATGACCAGCTCATCAATCCGGAAGCGTCCGATCCTGATGCCCTTAAGGTGCAGCGTGTCATCGGCGTCGGGATTGAAAGGGAAGTCTTGAAGGAAGTTCTTTACTGTTTTTGGCATTGCGCTGTCTCCGTAGATGATGGGAGCAGTGCTAAGGCCTAGCGATGATTCGTCAAACGAGATCTAGAGGGGTGCCGCGTTGCTTAGGCATTCGCCGGAACGTTGGAATTAGCGCGAATACTTTTAGAGGAAATTAGTGGTGTGTGCGTTGCCAGGCGCTGTGGCGCAAGGGTTTTCCTTGGGTGACCGCTTCTATCTTGCAGTCATTTTTGTACTGTACGATTTTGAGTGTGCTTACGCCTAAGCGTGCTTTCTTACAGAATAGGCATGCAGGATCTTTTCGAGTTTGCGACGGGCATCACCATCCTCCATTCTCTTTGTTGGATCGCCTCGTCTAGGTTCTATGGCAAGTGGCAACCCCGGTTAGGTTGAGTGGAGGGGACTGCGCCCCTTTCGGGCCCGGACCGGTTGTCTAGGGGGAAAAGACCGTATAGCTTGTTTCCGGTGGAAGGGTGGTCGCGCTTAGCGTCCAGAGCTTCCTGGCTACCTTCTCTCCTTTTGCCATCAATTTCAGGTTCTTTAAGAATGACCAAGCCGTCACTCGATTCCATTGCCTCCGCCAAAGCCAAGCTTGCTGAAGAGCTGCGCAAGCTTGAGGAACAGGAAGTTCATCTTCTCCAGGAACAAGCCGCTGATGCCTTCGCAGAAATCGCCAACCTCGTGTCTCAATACGGCAAGAGCTTCTCTGCGAAGCAGCGCGCCGAGATCGTCAGCATGCTGGCGACGGATGTCCCTAAGAAGGCGGGAAGTGTGAAGAAGGAAGTCGCGCCCAAGTATTGGCTCCCACACACGGGCGAAACCTGGAGCGGCCGAGGCAGAACTCCTCGTGCGTTCGCTGCCTGGGAAGGGACTTCCGCTTACACAACTTGGAAGGCTTCCCATCCCAACGAAAAGTTCCCGGCGTTTCCGGGTTGAGAAGACAGAAGCCCCGCATAGCGGGGCTTCTGAGTTTGTTGCTAACTCACTTCGGCTTCTTAGTGCCGTAGGGAGCTTGGTTGGTAGGCTTCAGCGAGATCCCTGCCTTGCTCGCCTGGCCGTAGATTGCTTCGGGCGAGCGCCCCATTTTCAGGCCAATGACCCGGGTAGGGGTGTTCCCTGACGCAAGCTCTTTGAGTTGCTTGATCTGCGTAGGGGTCCAGGGCTGCCCGGAGTTGGAAGGCTTCTTGGTCATTGCTTTTTCCTCAGCCGATGTCGGCTAGTTGGCTGCTGCCCCAGTCATGTGTAAGGGGCGCGGCCGCGTTACAATTGAGCCCTGGGCAAGGGAAACCCTGCTCAGGGCACTTGAGGGTGCCCGCCATGACCTCCGATCAGTCTGGCCTGAGAAACGAGGCTGATCGGGGGTCTTCTCTTTCACGACATCCGCCGGGCGAGCTGGCGACGAATGCCGATCACTGTTGTCTTAAGCATGGTTCCTCCCTAGCGTGTGCTTGAGCATCATTTTTCTCCGCTTTTGGGTTTGCTCTTCCGTGCCTTCACCTTCGTAAGGGCTGATTCGTTGGGAGCATCCGTAGAGGGTGGCGGAGGCGGGAGAAGGGGAGGGGGCGGTGGCTCTTCCGCTTTTGCCTTAGCTTCTGCCCAGTGAGCGCGAATTGCATCGATTTCGCCGATTCCGCCAACCTCGGAAAGCCGATCCCAGAAGCGGCCGTAAAGTACGTCCTGAATCTTTCCCTCTGTCCTCAGGAATTCCACTGCTGCATTTGGATTTGTGAGCAGGACGTAGTGGAAGTCACCTGCGGGCCCCGGCTTTGCGACGATTAGGTGGAGTTCCTGCAGGCGTTTCATGCGACGGCGCCAAGTGTCTACCGCCCTCGGTCCGGTGAATCCCGCCTCTGCAGCGAACGTGACCGGATTATCGATGACCAAAACCGGGTGATCCGGCGCTCGCGCCCAGAGGCAAAAAAGGACGTGACCGGGTGGCTGGCCCTTAGACTGTTCGTCTGCCACCTGCATGACAATCGGAAGGGTTCTCGGCACAGTGGAGAAACCGTGGTTCTTCTTGCGATTCCAAATCCAAGCGTCATCCACTCCGGAGAAGTGAATTAACCGTTGATGCTCGGCGCGCTCCGACATCTTTGCGCGCCGTGCCACTGCTTGTTTCATCGTGGACATCGAGCGATTCCCTATCAACTGGTTGCTAATTTGCGGCTTTAGGCCCGGTAGAGCAAGGGAACTAGACGCGCGCAATGGAGCGTTTCAGATGGCTCAAATGCTACGTCATAGCTGCTGTATCCGCGAAAACTAGCGGTTCGCAATGGGTTGAGATGCGCGTTTACGCGCATAAATTTAAAAAAAAATACTTTAATATCAATGGCTTTTGATGTCGGGGTGTGCTCGCCGTCCTCGCGTACTTCCGTGCTCGCCGTGCTCGTCGTTCTCCCGGGGTTCTCCAAGGGGGAGCCCTGTCGTCAGTCCTCTCTCTTTTTCTCGGTTCGGACACGGTTCGCACCTGGCTCTTAAGTCGCCGCCGCCTGCTCTAGATGCGAGTGATAGACGGGTCTTCTGTTGGCATTGGCGGCCGGAGTCGCTGCGATATGAACATGGGGCGCCTCGTATGGCCTTGGCCAGGCTTCCTCTCACCTGAGATGGCCCGACAGGGTGCGGGCTACGGACTATCGCGGACATCGAGGTCAGCTTGACGGAGGCGTTAAGGAAATGCTGAAGGATGGGACCCTCCAGCTCTCCGGCTGGTCTGGCGACAACGCTTCTGATGCGTTCCTTGAGGGGCCAAACCTGCAACGCAAGCAAGAACTCGGTTTGCGCTTGAGTGGCGCCTACCTTAAACTTGACTATCTTGTCAATGGTGTGGTAACGTTAATCGTCCCTAGGAGGCTCTATGAGCAACCGTAACCGTCCCTTTGGCTTCATGATCAACTCGCCCGCCACGCGGATTGCTAACATCCGTGATACGGCTGCGCCTGCGCAGCCGATGGCGCCGACCTACGACCCCCTTAATGGGCCTCGTCGCTTTACTCCGTCCGATCTGACCTTTGGGCC
Organism: Stenotrophomonas genospecies 3; assembly: GCF_054473855.1. Lineage (NCBI taxonomy): Bacteria > Pseudomonadati > Pseudomonadota > Gammaproteobacteria > Lysobacterales > Lysobacteraceae > Stenotrophomonas > Stenotrophomonas genospecies 3. The sequence goes on along the minus strand of NZ_JBTMUR010000010.1, from coordinate 191,353 downwards.
CGACCTTCAGACCCTCGAAGAACTTCGGGGTGAGCTGGAAAGGAAGTTTCGATAAATGGTTCGGACAAGGACGTCTACGAGACCTTCTAATCCCACCGCAAATGTTCCACTTCTCAGATTTCTCAAGTCCAATCTATTCATTAAGCATTGTGAGCTCGCCTACTCATCCGGCCGCCATGCTGCAGCGCTGGCGGAGATGTGGACGCTTCTGGAAATTCTGAGGAAGCGCGAACAGATTCCTGCGCAGTATCGAAACCACGCCCTCAAAGGGGAATGGGTGGGCTGGAATGATTGCCATACCGAGGGCGATTTCGTCGTCGTTTGGAAGTATGGGGTGGTAGACGGCGTCGATGCAGTGATCCTGGCTGCGTGTGGTACGCACGCGCATCTGTTTGGCTAAACGTTTAGGCATAAAGGCAATCTGGTATCCTCCGCCAGGACGGATAGCGTGGCTGGGGGCGTTGTGGGGTGCCCTCTGCCTCGGGCGGAATCCTTGAGTCAACCGACACTTGGGAGCGTTGAGCGTAGCGGCGGTAGCATCTCGAACCAAGCCCACACGCTCGCGGTCCTGCAAGTAGTTACAGTCGCTTGGCTTTTTTACATCTTCTCGCGATGATCTGACTATCTATCGAGCGGCATGCGCAGATGATGTCGTTCTACAGCCCTTTTGCAGCGCCATTCGGATTTTAACGTTTGCCTGGTGAAATTCATTAGAGTAGCGGCCCGTTCCCTCGCTTCGGCGGGGACGGGTCTTTTTTCTTGCGAATGCTTGCCAGCCAAATAGCTAGGCTAATACGAGTTTTGGAAATGAAGCTTCGCAAGCGTTCCCGTTTCGTTCCCTGATGTAGCACCATAAACTCCTCTACTCTAAGGTTTCTCGCGGCTTACTTATTCGCTAGAGCCTTCAACAGTTGCAAGGCCTTTGCTTGTTTGGGACCGTCTAGTTGCGATAGCACTAGGATTGCCTCAGCCACAACATCCGATGCCGCCACGAAGTAGGCTGCAGGAAGGTCCAGAAGCTCCGCGAGCTTCTCGATGGTCTCCAAGTCGGGCTTGTGCATCCCGCGTTCATATCTACTGATACGAGGGGCCGTCGTGTTCGAGTCATCGACTCCCATCAACATCTCCCCTAGCTGTGCCTGCGTCCAGCCTTTGGCGACGCGTGCTGCGCGCAGGCGATGGCCAAGGGCTGTGGGCGTGGGCTGAGGGGCTGGCATCCGGTAGAAACAAACACGTTGACTCTCCAGAGTTTGACCGCATAAGCTTAGTCGGTCATTTGCGTTCAGCGCAAAATTGAACCTGGAGGCCGTCGTATGGATATGAGGTGCTGGGCAGTGGTGGGTCTACTGGCGTTCGCTGCTTCTGCCGGGGCAGCGCCCAGCCTGTCGTGCCAACTGCAGAGCGGCCAGTTTCGGTGGGATGGGGGAGGGAGTCCCAAGATCTCGGAGTTCATCTGGGCAACGGGTCATGGCTCAGCGATCCCCAGCGGTCCCGTGCGAACAAGCATTGGTCGGATCGACCCCGCCGAGGGTCGGGACTACAAGCGCGCTATCAAGCTCGATGGCAAGCCGGTGCTGCTGCCTGCCGAAGCGCATAGCGTCATTGGCTTCGGCAAGGTCTACGACTTCGGAAGCGCTGTTGCCTTGGCTTACCTCGGCGAGCGTGAGGAGGACCCCTCTGCGCGGCCCAGTCAGATCGTGATTGTCATCAATAAGGCCGGGTCAGTGATCGCAAGCGAAGTCCTGCCGGGCATTGCAACGAATCAGGGCAGTCACTGCCTACTTATCGACTGATCAAGGAACTGAGATGAAGAGGATCTGGATGCTTTCGGTTGCTGCGCTGTTGGCGGCTTGTTCTGGTGGGCCCGGCAATGGCGATGTTGAGAAGGCCTTGACCGTGTATTTCAAGGAAGCGACGGGAACGACAATGAGGTTTGAAGGCCTCAAGGTGGGAGAGTGCGTGCGTGGGGACAGTCCGGGCTATGCATGCAGTGTCACTGGAACTGCGCGGTACCAGCTCGGCACTCGCACTGAGCAACAGCAGCTCGTGGGCACGTTTGTGATCGATAAGGTTGGCGGCACTTGGACTGTCGTAGACCGTCGCTGAATTCAAGCCTGCCGCCAACCCTAGCTAGGAAGCTCGTATGTGGACCTTGTTCAAGGTAATCCGCTGGATCATCACCGGTCTCGCGCTTTGGTGGCTATGCGGTGTGGTGTTCGAGGAGGGCACGACGGCTGACGGGGCAGTCTTCGGGCTGATGCTGTTCGGGCAGCTGGTCTTCTGGCCCCTTGCGGTGTTGTGGGGTTTGCCGTGGCTGTTCCGTCGCCGAACGCCCAAACTGAAGAAGCATAGGCCTGAAGAGTTCGAACCCACGGTATCCCATGATCACATTGCCTTGGACCTGAGCAGGGACACCATCTGGGTTCGGGACCCTGGGAAGGGGGAGCGCTATCTGCGGCGATCTGAAGTGCTCGCAATCCGCACCGGGGAATACAACTACAAGGGGGTGGTCACGCATCGCCTGGAAGTCCAAGTCCGGGACGTTGTTCATCCGCTCTGGCTGGTTCCTTTCGTGCGTCACTCTGACCGCTGGCTCAGGAGCACAGCGATCAATGAGGCCGAGCGAGATGAGTGGTTTTCCCGCTTAGTGTTTTGGATAAAGAGTTCACCGCAGTGAGGCGGGGCTATCTGGATTTTTGATGGATCCGCTATCTGAACGGCTAGTTGTAGAAATCCGTGACAGCCTCGGGTGCATAATTATCGACGCACCAGATGCCATGATCGTACGATGAATTGAAGTGGTTGATAAATTCTGACCGTAGGCTATCAATGTTAAGGATCCGGACTCCACCGTAGACTGAATAGCCGCCGTGTCTGTTAAGCGGCCCCGAGTGCCATAGAGGACCACATATATGGTGAGCATAGCTAATCTGCCATGCAAGTGGTTGATATGGTCTATGTACAACCGTGCTACACCATTCATAAATCGTCTTTAATGAAGTGAAGTTAGTATTGTTGAACTCGTAGAGATGGATGTTCGATTTTACGAAGTCGTAGTGGAAATTGTGCTTAAGTCTCGGTGTATTACCTTTTCTATCCTGTAGGCTTACTGCGACAATTCTTTCAAACTTGGCTTCTAGGGCTTGTCGAAGTAGAAACACCGAAGCTATTTGAGATGTTTTGTGGTCAAGTCGAGGGTGATTTTCACTTAACTTGGAATTGGCAGATAAATCCACGCTTAGATTGAAGATCTGGAAGGATTCCACGCCATAAAACTTGCCCCCTCTAAGAAATTCATAATTCGGATCTTTTTTTTGCTCCAAATAGGTTGCAATGGGCATAAGGTCGAAAATGAAATCAGTTATGAGTTCGGAGTATTTCTTTAGATTGTTCGCTACTGGTTTGTTCTTATTTGAATTTATCTCATCATACATCGCCTGAAAGAAATCGACCGCCAGTTTGAGGTGAACCCGGCAGTAAGCCATCTCCTCGGCTGCGCTTTCCAACTTTCTTGATTTTCGGAAGGCTACTGAGATTATGTATTCATCGGACCACGATTTTTTCAGGTGTCGATCTCTAAGCCATTTCAAGTGTTCGTTGAAGGCTGTGAGGCAGTCAATGGCTGATCTTCTTATTGGTCGCTGACCATGGTGGGGCCTAATTTTCTGCAAGAGTTGTTGCGCGGGAGTCTTTTTTTTCATTGATTCTTCCTTGATTTGTTGGTTTGGGATTGTATCTATTGATTCTACGGCACTTTAGTTGTGATCTTTTGCGTAGAGGCTAATTTTCTGTTGAGTCCAGCTGTGTCCCTCGTCAAAGGCAAGAGCGCACTTAGGCATTGCCCTTCGGGCAATGCGTGCGCAAGAGGCTGTGCCCCTTGACCCCCTAAAAAGCGCTTGCCAAAGCCTAAATCGTAGGCATAAAGGCAAGTGCGGGGGCCGGAACAAGGAGCATCAATGGCCATCTATCACACAAGAGTAAAGACCTTCAGTCGTGCCCAGGGGCACGCATCTACCGCCGCCGCTGCCTACAGGGCGGGGCTGCTCATCATCGATGACCGCACCGGTCTCCGGCACGATTATCGGAGGCGCGGCGGGGTCGTTGAGACCCGTTGCCTCGCTCCCGACGACGCTCCCGATTGGGCTTTCGATCCTCGGCAGCTTTGGCCCGCAGCCGAGGCTTCAGAGCGGCGCAAAGACGCTACCGTTGCCCGTGAGTTCGAAGTGGCGCTGCCCCACGAACTGAGCAACGAGCAGCGTTCCGATCTGGCAGCCGAGATATCGCGCTGTCTGGTCCAGCGGTACAGGTTCGCTGTCCAATCCAGCATCCATGAGCCACAGACCGCTGACGGGCTCAACTACCACGTCCATATCTTGGCGACTACAAGGCGGGTGGATGCAGAGGGGCTGAAGGACAAGACCAGGGAGCTGGATGGTGGCCCCTCAGGTCGAGGGGAAGTGGAATGGATTCGCCAGATGGTAGGAGAGGCTATCAATGCTCATCTGGCCGCAGCCGGTGTCTCGGCCCGTGTCGATCACCGAAGTCTGAAAGAGCAGGCGGCTGAGGCTGCAGAGCAAGGAGATGAGCTTACAGCGGCGGAGCTTTCCCGTGCTCCAGGACTTCATATGGGCAAAGACGCGACGGCGCTGCATCGCCGAGGCGCCGATACAGTCCTTAAGCAGGGCAATGACGGGATCCACTTGGCCAACAGCGCCGCTTGGGATCGCGCCGTCGCTGACCTGGCAGAGCAGGGCAGGTTGATGGAACCCGCATCTGATCAAGCAATGCCGGTTGGCCCACGCGAGGTTCCTTCGCATGCTGCCATCCAATCAATGCTGTCTCCTCGTGGAGTGACTCCTCTGGGTAACGTGGCCAGGGAAGTCATGCCGGTTGAGGCGATTGCCGATGAAGGGGCGCGGCAACCGCAGGCCACAGCATCCAAGCAGGCGTTGAAGGCTGTGTTAGAAATTTGGGCCGAGGCGTGGATAGAGGCGCTGCGAGATAGGCTTAAATTCACGCGCAGATTGCTGCGCAACAGCACTGCTCTGATATGGGCTCATGGAACATTGCCCAGACTACGCGTTGATCTAGAGGAGCTGCTCGTAAGACTGAAGAAGCTGAAACGGGACGCTCTACGCTTCAAGCGTAGGCTGAAAGCTGAAGATCGTGCCCAGCACGTATTGGCTCAAGCAGAATTTGCCTTGGAGAACTTCGAAAGCCAGAACCCAAGGCCGGGCCTCTTGAATCGGTCGGATTGGTCGCGTCGCCGAGCGCGCCGTGTCAGAGCTTTCGAGTTGGGACGCGAGGAGTATCAACGCGCTCACGAAGCCACCGGACCTAAGGCCCAGGAAGACTACAATCGTCAGACAGATGAGTCCCTCTCGCATTTGGAGAATTGGAGTGAAGTGTTGCTGCGTAGATATCCGGTGGAGGATGCGCCTATTGACGCTCCTGAAGCCCCTGTTCCAGCGGAACCCTTGCTCGTAATAAATCCTGTCAGAAATCCTGGAGCACGGTTGCACTGATAGACAAGCGAATGCCCCGGCGAACCGGGGCTTTAGCCAACCTCGTTTCGAAAACTCAGTGGTAGGTAGGTCCGCGAGTGGGCTTTGACACCGCGCCACGGCGCTCTGAAATCATGTCGCTGAGCTGCACCTGATCGCGTTCTACCACGGCTTCTCTAACCCTAACGGCAGGTTTCAGAGTGTGGTCGTCAGCCGGGGGCTTTGGAGCCATGCATCGGTTGATCAATTCGTCCGCGATTTCGAGCGCGTGGATGATGTCTTCGATTCGCTCTTGAGTGTCCCGAGTTCGGTCTTGTGCGATCAATGGGCACAGCACTCGGCTAGCGATAGCCAGCTTTCTTTCTAACGGCATATGGAGCTCCTAACGTTTGGGAGCTCTCATAAAAACATTATTTGCGTTGATCGCAATAGTTGTGGCGTTTGTCAGTGCCAATGTTGGCCCGTTAGAGATACTCCTAGACGTTCCATGTAATTTTCCTGGCGCGGAGATCCGCTACCCCAGCAACTTCTTCAGTGCAGCGAGCTCAAGATTGAAGCTCAAGGATGACAGGCCCGCCGTTTTGAATTCAGGAGTGATCAGCCCATTGAGCTTTTCGGCAGGGGTGAATTCCCTGCTGTAGACGGGATGGTGCTCATCATCAAGCTCGTGGCCGACGATCTGGGCGCGCATTTCTGAGGCGACACCGAATCCCTGCATTTGCTGAATGACCGTCTTGCGGAGGGAATGGAAACCGCGCTTGGCCTTGGGCCAGGTCTTCCCATGCTCAGCAAGGTGGCGACTGAACGCTTTGCTGATCCAGTTGCCAGCACCATTGACGGCATTGGCTTTCGCTTGGGGGAAGAGACGGCTTGAAGTGGGCAGGCTTGCAACATAGTCGCCGAAGCCCAGGGCAATCAGGTCGGCGTGGATCGGGACAGTCCGGATGCTGGCCTCGCTCTTGAGGCGCTGGTGCTCGCCGTCGTCATTAATATGGATGTAAGCCCCCCCTCCCTCCGTTTGCACATCGCTCACCAGTAGCTGCCCAACTTCGGAGGCCCGGGCACCCGTATACAGGCCCAGCAAGGCTGCCCAACGGGCGGCAGGTGACAAGGTGGCAAAGGCCGAGGGAGCAAAGAGGAGGCTGATCTGCTTTAGGTCGAAGGCCTTGAAGCCCAGCTTGCGCCGCTTACGCTTGGCGCTATTGCCGTATGAGACATGGCTTCGGGCCGGATTGCTGTCTGTATAGTAGCCAGCGGCAATCAACCAGTCGAAGAATCCACCCAAATAGGACTGTTTGTTCACTCGGGTCGGGGTTGAGATGCCAGCATCGGCGAGCGACTGATAGAAGTTCGACAGGTCGATCCGGTTGATGCTCGGCAAGGGATAGTCAGGGCCGGTGACGCGCACGAACCCGTCAATGGCCGACTTCTTGATGCTGTAGGTCTTGGGGATGGTGTCTGGGGCAATGGCTTTGAGCCAAAGATCGCGCGCTTCCATCAGCGACAGGACCTTGCTGGGCTGCGGCTTGGAGGGAACTGTCGGGGCGGCTGCCGCGCCGAAGAACGCAGGATTGACCCGGCCGATACTCTCGATGGCGCGAGTCAGCGCCTCGGTGTCTTCGCCTGGTTCTGCCTGGATACGCAGGGTGCCATTGGCGTCTCGTTCCAGGGTGTAGTCCTGGAGCCGTTTTCCCCGAAGCTCCTGGAGCCATTGCTCTGCCGTTTTCTCGCCCATGCCGTTGTTCCTGATGGCGCTGAAGACCTCAGCATAGCGGGCGGCCAGGACCAGGGCGCAAGCCTGGGCGCTGCGCATTTCGCGCGTTCGAAGGCTTCGCTTGAGAATTCGGCAGCCCAGGAGGGGCTGGAGATCGACAGGCACGCGCTGACGGAACGAAAACCCCGCTGGCGTCTTGATCAAGTGATGGGGAACTCTCATCGGGATGTGTCCCGATTTGTGTCCTGCCCCTTGCTAGGCCCAGAAAAGCAAAACCCCTGATTTCTCAGGGGTTTGCAGAGTCTGGCGGAGAGAGGGGGATTCGAACCCCCGAAGCGCGGTTTAGACGCTTACACACTTTCCAGGCGTGCTCCTTCAACCACTCGGACACCTCTCCGGATCCCTGCCATCGGCAAACGCCTCAGCAGGGGCGCAGATTCTAGCGGGCTGCGCGGCACTTCACAAGCACCCCGGTCAGGAACCTGCGAAGGACGTGCCGGAGGCGAGGGGGCTGGACAGGCATGGCACAATGGAACATCCGATGGAAAACGGTGGCCTGATGTCCTATCTCGTCCTTGCCCGCAAGTGGCGTCCGAAGCGTTTTGCCGAGCTGGTGGGCCAGGAACACGTGGTCCGTGCGCTCAGCAACGCGCTGGACAGCGGCCGGGTCCACCATGCGTTCCTGTTCACCGGTACCCGCGGCGTGGGCAAGACCACCATCGCGCGCATCTTCGCCAAGTCGCTGAACTGCGAGCAGGGCACCAGCGCAGACCCATGCGGCCAGTGCGCGGCCTGCCTGGACATCGACGCTGGCCGCTACATCGACCTGCTGGAAATCGACGCCGCGTCCAACACCGGTGTGGATGACGTGCGCGAGGTGATCGAGAACGCGCAGTACATGCCCTCGCGTGGCAAGTACAAGGTCTACCTGATCGACGAAGTGCACATGCTGTCCAAGGCGGCGTTCAACGCGCTGCTGAAGACGCTGGAAGAGCCGCCGGAGCACGTGAAGTTCCTGCTGGCCACCACCGACCCGCAGAAGCTGCCGGTCACCGTGCTCAGCCGCTGCCTGCAGTTCAACCTCAAGCGCCTGGACGAGGATCAGATCCAGGGCCAGATGACCCGCATCCTGGCGGCTGAGGAAATCGAGGCCGACGGCAGCGCCATCGTGCAGCTGGCCAAGGCCGCCGACGGCAGCCTGCGTGACGGCCTGTCGCTGCTGGACCAGGCGATCGCCTACGCCGGCGGCGCGCTGCGCGAGGACGTGGTGCGCACCATGCTGGGCACGGTCGACCGCACCCAGGTGGCAGCGATGCTCGATGCGCTGGCCGAAGGCGATGGTCCGCGCCTATTGCAGGTGGTGGCTGCGCTGGCGGAGTTCTCGCCGGACTGGAGCGGCGTACTGGAAGCGCTGGCCGAAGGCCTGCATCGCATCCAGGTGCAGCAGCTGGTACCGGGTGCCGCAGCGGCTGCCGAAGGCCTGGATGCGACGGTGTTCGCCGAACGCCTGCGTCCGGAAGTGGTGCAGCTCTGGTATCAGATGGCCTTGAACGGCCGTCGCGACCTGCCGCTGGCACCTAGCCCGCGCGCGGGCTTTGAAATGGCTGTGCTGCGCATGCTGGCGTTCCGCCCGGCCGCGGCGGTCCCGCCGGTGCCGAAGTCGGTGGATGGTGCAGGCAATGCGCCGGGTGGCAATACTGCCGGTGGTGGCAGCGGTACGGGTACCCACGAAGCGACGCCGGCGACTGCCGCCGCTTCGGCAAGCCCGGCCGTGGTGGCGCAGGTGGCCGCTCCGGTGCAGGCCGCGCCGCGCGAACCTGAACCCGAACCTGAGCCGGCCCCACGACCCGAACCGGACCCGACCCCGGAGCCCGAGCCGGTTCCGGTGGAAGAGCCGGTGTCACCGCCGCCGGTGAAGGCCGAAGCAGCGGCACCGGCATCCGTTGAAGCCGAAGCGGGCGACGACCCGCCGCCGTGGGCCACCGACGAAGCCGAGGCGCGTGACGAGGCGCTGGCGGCCGAGATGGCTGGGCCGGACGCTGCCATGGTGGCGCCCTGGCATGAACCGCCAGCTCCCGTCGCGGCTCCCAGCGAGCCTGCGCCGCCCGAGCGCCCGTTCCGCACTGAAGGCATTGCCATCGCGCCGGCCGAGCCGGCCCCGGCACGTGATGCCGTGCCGCAGGAAGGTGTGAGCGACCTGGCCAGCGCCGAGGACTGGCTCGATCTGGTCGCCAACAGTGGCCTGAGCGGCCCGTCGCGGCAGCTGGCCGCCAACGCTGCCTTCATCAGTTGCCAGCACGGGACCTTGAAACTGGGCCTTTCGCCCGGATTTGAATACCTGCGCTCGGAGCGCGCGCTGGCCGCCCTGGGCGAGATGCTGGAGAAGGCCCTCGGCCAGGCGCCGAAGATCGTGGTCGAGACCGTGGAAACCGAACACGTTCCGGCCGAGACCCTGCACCAGCGCGCCGACCGCCAGCGTAGTGAGCGGCAGCAGGTGGCAGAGGCCGTTTTCATGGACGACCCGGAAGTGCAGGTGCTGATCCAACAGCACGGTGCCCGGGTTGTTTCCGATTCCATCCGTTCTTTTGACGAGTAAGACACCATGCGCGGAAACATCGCCCAACTGATGCAGCAGGCCCAGAAGATGCAGGAAAACCTGCAGAAGGCCCAGGAAGAAATCGCCAAGATCGAAGTGACCGGCAGCGCCGGCGGCGGCATGGTCAGCGTGACCCTGACCGGTGCCAAGGAATGCCGCAAGGTGCGCATCGACCCGTCGCTGACCAGCGACCCGGAGATGCTGGAAGACCTGATCGCCGCCGCCTTCAATGATGCGTCGAACAAGATCGATGCCGAGTCGAAGTCGAAGATGGGGTCGGCCACCGCCGGCATGCAGCTGCCGCCGGGCATGAAGCTGCCGTTCTGATTTTCAGCGTGGCGTGGCACCCGTGTAACCGGGTGCCACGGATCCCGTAGAGTCGAGCTTGCTCGACTGCTCCAACCTTCAGCCGAGCATGGCTCGACTCTACAGACAGCTGTCGAGCGTGCTCGACGCCATGAAAGCATGCCGCCGTGTCCGCACCCCTGCTTGAACAATTGATCGACGCATTGCGGGTGCTGCCTGGCGTCGGCCAGAAGACTGCGCAGCGCATGGCCTATCACCTGCTCGAGCGCGAGCGCGAAGGTGGCCAGCGTCTGGCCGAGACACTGGCATTGGCGGTGGAGCGAATCGGCCACTGCGTGCAGTGCCGCGATTTCAGCGAAACCGAGCTGTGCCCGACCTGTGCCAACGGCAGCCGCGAGCGCAGCCAGCTGTGCGTGGTCGAATCGCCGGCCGACCGCCTGGCCATCGAGAACGCCACCGGCTTCCGCGGTGTCTACTTCGTGCTGCAGGGGCGGCTGTCGCCGCTCGATGGCATCGGCCCGCGCGAGCTGGGCCTGGAGCAATTGGAGCGACGGTTGGCCGAAGGCGAGGTGCAGGAGCTGATCATCGCCACCAGCGCCACTGTGGAGGGGGAGGCCACCGCGCATTACCTGGCGCAGCTGGCGCGCGCGCGCAAGGTGCAGCCCAGCCGCCTGGCGCAGGGCCTGCCGCTGGGCGGCGAACTGGAATACGTTGATCGTGGCACGCTGTCGCACGCGTTCGGGACGCGCAGCGAATTCCGCGATTGAGCAACGGTCGGCATGGCCGGGCGCGGGCGGCCTACAATGCGGGAGACATCCCCGCCGAGGCCGATCATGAGCAACGAAACCCTCTTCAGCAAGATCATCCGTCGCGAGATCCCGGCCACCATCGTCTACGAGGATGACGAGGTGCTGGGCTTCAAGGACATCGCACCGCAGGCACCGGTGCACGTGCTGTTCATTCCGAAGAACGAGATCATTCCGACCCTGGATGACCTGCAGCCGTCGCAGGCGCACCTGATCGGCAAGCTGGCGCTGGCTGCCGCCGAGTACGCGCGCCGCGAGGGCTTTGCTCAGGACGGCTACCGCATCGTGATGAACTGCCGCGAGGACGCCGGGCAGACCGTGTTCCATATCCACATGCACCTGCTGGCCGGTGCGCCGCTGGGGCACTTCGGTACCCCGGGGCGTTGAAGCCCCTATCCACGCCTGGCGTGGATCTACCGTATCCCGACGAGGATGGAAAAAGCCGCCCGAGGGCGGCCTTTTCCGTCATGCCTGTGCGGTGACGATCACCACCAGCCCCAGCGACCATAGCCGCCCCAGTACGGGCCATACGGGCTCGGGCCCCACGGGCCATAGGGGTAGGGCACCACGTCGACCTGACGCTGTTCCGGCCACAGGTAGATCACATCGGCCGACAGCTTCGGCAGGCGGTAGTCGTATTCGCCGATGCGGGTGTTCTGGTAGCCGTCGATCTTGCCGATGAAGGTCACGTCACGACCGGCTTCGAACACCGCCGGGTCGTAGAAGCCGGCACGGCAGGCGATGAAACGACCGTCGCTGGCATCGGACGAAGTGGTGTTCGGGCGGCCACTGCCATTGAGCGGGCGCGAGATGATCTGGAAGCAGGTCTCGCCCTGGCCGGGCTTGGTTTCGATGATGCGACCGCCCCAACGGACCGGCGTGCCGACCTGCTGGGTAGCGACCGAATCGCGAGGGGAGACCAGGCTGAACTGTCCCTGCAGCGGCTTGGGGGCCGTGGCGCAGGCCGACAGGGCCAGCGTGGCCACGGCGGTGAGAAGGAACTTGGTGTTCATGGGGAGGCTCCGGAAGTCGGGCGATGCCTGCGCAGGTCCCGCAATAATGAAGCGAGGTCGGTGCAAGTTCCAGCGTAACGCGCATCAGCGAAACGCTGGCTGAGCGCGAGCAGGGCCGGGTCAGGACGCTGCCGGTGTACGCGCTGTGCCCAGTCCTGGGCGGTTTCGTGCGGTTCACGGGCCAGGCCGAGGCGGGCGTAGCGCCGTCCGAGCCGGTGCCAGGCGCGCAGCAGAGGGTCGCGTTCGCGCTCGCCACGGGCCAGCAGCCAGGCCATCCACGCCAGCGCCAGCAGTGCGGCCACCACGAAGCCAGCGACCAGCTGCCCGGGGCCCAGATCGTCCAGCCCGAACGGCTTGAGCAGCTGTTGCTGGCGGCGCGCATCGAACGACAGCACCAGGTCGTTCCAGCCGCGGCGCAGCCAGTCGCCCATCTGGCCCAGCTGCAGCCAACGCTGCTGCAGTGGCGTGTCCGTGCCGGCCTGCAGGCGGTCATCCAGTGTGTCCAGGATGCGTTCCGGTGCCACGGCTGCGGTCGGGTCGACCCGGACCCAGCCGCGCTGCGGCAGCCACACCTCGGCCCAGGCGTGGGCATCCATTCGCCGCACTACCCAGTAGTCGCCGATGCGGTTGCGGGTGCCGCCGGCGAAACCGGTCACCACCCGCGCCGGGACGCCGGCGTTGCGCATCAGCACCACGAAGGCCGAGCTGAAGTGTTCACAGAAGCCGGCCTTGTAGCCGAACAGGAACTCGTCGATCGGGTCGCGTCCCGCCGCAGGGGTGTCCAGCGTGTACGAGAAGTCGGTGGTGATCCACTGCAGCGCGCGGCGCACGATGGCCTCGTCATCGCTGCCAGCCTCCTGTCGCCATTGCTGCGCCAACGTGGCGGTGCGCGGGTTGAAGCCGGTCGGCAGCTGCAGCGTCGCGCGGCGCAGATAGGGCGACAGCGTGCTGTCGAAACGCAGGGGAGGGGCCGAATGCAACCGCCAGCGGCTGAGCGAGGCCAGCGGGCGTTCGCTGCTCAGGCTCATGTCCGCATCCAGCATGCTGCCTGCAGGCGCGCGGCTGGGCAGGTCCAGCGCCACCAGCTGGCGGCGGTCGGTCGGCTCGTAGTCGATCTGGTAATCCCAGCCCTGTGTACTTGCTTCAACCACCGCAGCAGGCCGCCGCGCGCTGGCGCGGTCGCGTGTCCAGCGCCGTCCATCGAAGGCTGTCAGTACAGGGCCGCGCCAGTAACGCTGCGCCGGCTCGGGTGGAGTGCCGAAGAACTGCACGCGCAGCGCCGGGCTGTCGTCGGCCATCAGGTCCAACCACTGGCCGGGCTCCATGCTGTCGGACAACCCCGGTGTACCCACGGCGCGCTCGGGAACACCCCACAGTGGTGTGGCCAGGCGCGGGAACAGCCAGAAGCAGGCCAATGCCAGCGGCAGGCCGATCGCCAACAGGCGGCCGACACCATGCAGCTGCCCGCGCAGTGGCAGGCGGCCGGCATGACCTTCATCCTGGGCCAGGCGTTGCAGCGCGATCAGTGCGCTGCCCCCGGCCAGCGCGGCCAGCGCGGTTGTCAGCGGCCCCTGGTCGAGCAGGAATGCTGCAAAGGGCGAGAACAGCGCGAAGCCGAGCAGGCTGCGGGCATCACGCAGGCTGCGCAGCTCGCTGGACTTGATCGCCAGCATCGCGGCCAGCAGTGCGCAACCGGTATCGCGCCCGGGGCGCACCATGCCCATCTGCCAGACGATGGCGCCGAGCATGCCCAGCACCAGCAGCAGGCGTACCGGCATCGGCAACACTGTCCGCCACGACAGGGCGGCGGTGATGATCGCCGCCAGCGCGATCACACCAGCCAGCAGTGGCGGCAGCTGCAGCAGCAACGGCAACAAGGCCAGCGCCGCGCTGGCCAGGGTCCAGTTGCGGGCATTGCGGTCGAGCAGGGCCGGGGTCTCAGTCATGCGGCATCAGCGCCAGCGCGCGCAGGCACAGGTGATGGTGGCTGGCGCCCTGACCGGGCCCGAACGGCGGGTGTGCAGGCAGCAGCAGGGTGTAGCGGCGGCCCTCGCGCTCTGCCACATCCACCCAGCGCGCCAATCGAGCGATGCGTGCTTCATGGCCCAACGGCGCCAATGCGCGCCAGTCGAGGATCACTTCGATGCCGACCGGCTTTTCGTACTCGCGCACCAGCAGGCTGTCGCGGCGAGCCGAGTGCTTCCAGGAAATGCTGCGCGGCGCATCGCCCGCCCGGTAGGGGCGCAGCTGATGCAGTTCCTCGCCGCTGGCATGGGCGCGGGTGTGCAGCGGATCGCTGCGGCTCTCCGGCAGTGCAGGCGCCACGGCTTCGGCCAGCGGGTAGACCAGCAGCGGCTGTTCCGGCCACACCCACGACCACGCCCGCACCAGGCCCAGCGGCTGGGTGGTGGACAGTCGGATGCGCGGCAGTTCCAGCCAGCCACGGCGTTCGCTGGGAACGTCCAGTTCCACTTCGCCACGGCCGTGCGCAGGCAGCGAGGTCCAGGCGTTGCTGTCACCCAGCTGCAGATGAAGGCCGTGCCGCGCACGCGGGTCACGCAGTGAGAGGTCCACGCGCAGACGCAACGGTTGCCTGGCCGCTACCGGCTCGGCGGAGATCGCATCGATCTGCACGCCGGACAACTGGAGATGCGCGGCAATGGCACTGGCGATTGCTGCTGCCGCGAGCAGCAGGGCCAGCAACAGCGCCGGGTTGTTGTTGTAGTTCAGTGCGCCCAGCAGCATGGCCGTCAGCAGGGTGGCAACGAACAGGCCGAAGCGGGTGGGCAGCACATAGATGCGATGGCGGTCCAGCCGCCTCGGCAAGGCTTCGGGCCTGCGTGGCCGAGCCAGCAGCTGCATGCGTGCCCAGCGTGTGGCCACGCTCAGTCCACCGCGACGGTCTGCAGGATCGCGCGCGCCAGTGCCGGACCCGAACTGGATTCGGCTTCCGCCACCAGTCGGTGACCGGCCACCGCCACGAACAGGGTCTGCACGTCTTCGGGCACCACATGGCCGCGGCCCAGCAGCAGGGCATGTGCTCTGGCCGCACGCAGCAGGGCCAGGCCCGCACGCGGTGACAGGCCCACGCGCACACCGGCATGCTGGCGGCTGCGGGTCAGCAGCGCCTGCACATAGTCGATCAGCGCGTCACTGGCATGCACCTGGTTCACCGCGTCGCGCAGCGCGCGCACCTGGGTGTCATCCAGTTTCGGTACGGCACGCGCGATCAGGTCGCGGCGATCGGTGCCGCGCAGCAGCTCGCGCTCGGCCTGCGCGCTGGGGTAACCCATCGCCAGTCGCAGCAGGAAGCGGTCCAGCTGCGAATCCGGCAGCGGGAACGTGCCGGACAGGTCCACCGGATTCTGCGTGGCGATCACGAAGAACGGGTCGGGCAGCGGATGCGTCTGTCCGTCCAGGGTGACCTGTTGCTCGGCCATCGCTTCCAGCAACGCGCTCTGCGTGCGCGGTGGTGCGCGGTTGATCTCGTCGGCCAGCAGTACGTGGGTGAACACCGGGCCGGGGTGGAACTGGAACTGACGGCTGCCGGCTTCATACACCGAGACGCCCAGCACATCGGCGGGCAACAGATCGGAGGTGAACTGCACGCGCTGGAAGCTGAGGCCGAGGCTGCTGGCCAGCGCATGCGCCAGCGTGGTCTTGCCCAGGCCGGGCAGATCTTCGATCAGCAGGTGACCGCCGGACAGCAATGCGACGAACGCCAGCCTGACTTCCGGCACCTTGCCCAGTACCAGTGCGTTCACCTGATCCTGTGCCTCCCGCAGGGCCTGACGCAATTGATCGGTTAGCATGCTGGGATTGGGGGACGAAGCTGGCATGATCGTCTCAGATCTGGAATCCACTCGATTATCCATAGAGCAATGCAAGGCGAACAGCGCGCACGGACGATATTTCTCTGGTTATGGACGCTGGTCACAGCGGCCAAGCTGATCGTTGCCGCGCGCTTGCCGCTGTTCGTCGACGAAGCGTTCTATTGGCAGGAAGGCCAGCATCTGGCCGCGGCCTATTCGGATCTGCCCGGGTTGACCGCCTGGCTGGCCCGCCTGGGCGTGGAGCTCGGCGGTCATCACGTGCTTGCGCTGCGCCTGCCGTTCCTGGCCATCGGTGCGCTGTTGCCGCTGCTGGTGGTGCGCACGGCCACGCGCTGGTTCGGCAATGTGGCGGGTTGGCAGGCGGGCAGCCTCACGCTGTTGATGCCGTTGTCGGCGACGCTGGGCCTGCTGGCGGTACCCGACGTGCCGATGGCGCTGGCGGCGGTGATCTGCCTGCACGCCGGTGCGCGCCTGCTGCACAACGTGGATGCCTCCTCGGCGATGAAGCTGGCGCTGGGCCTGCTGATCGGTGCGCTCAGCCACTACCGTTTCATCGGTGTCATCGGCGTCGGTTTCATCGCGCTGCTGGCATTGCCGCAGGGGCGGCGCATGCTGGCCGATCCGCGCGTGTGGGTCGCACTGGCGGTGGGCGTGCTGGCATGGCTGCCACTGCTGGCGTGGAATGCGGACAACCACGATGCCGGTCTGAAATTCCAGGTGGTCGAGCGTCATCCCTGGGCCTTTGAATGGGGCGGGCTGTGGTTCCTGGTGATCCAGCCGATGCTGGTGACGCCGATCCTGTGCATGGCGATGTGGAAGGTGGCGCTGGCAGGAACCCGGAGCGGTGGCGGTGCGCGCGTGCAGTGGCGCTATTTCGGCCTGGTGGGCGGCGTATCCACGTTGGGCATTTTCGTGCTTGGCTTCTTCACTGACGTCGAGCGGATCAGTTTCCATTGGCCGCTGCCGGGCTACCTCGCACTGCTGGTGGCGGTGCCGGTAGTGCTCAACGGCTGGCCGCGCTGGCTGCGCCGCACCGGCTGGTGGCTGGCAGGCGCGGGCATGGCGCTGGCGTTCGGCTACTACCTGATGGCATCCACGCCGGCACTGCGCGAGCAGATGGCCGGCAGCAAGTACTACCCGCGCAATTTCGCTGGCTGGCAACCACTGGCCGTAGCGGTCCATGAAGAGCTTCGGCAGATGCCGGAAGGGACGCGCGTGCTGGCCGGCAACTTCAAGGTCGGCGCCGAACTGGGCTTCCAGCTGGGCAATGGCAACATCGAGGTGCTGCCGCATCCGCTCAATGACAAGCATGGCCGCACCGCGCAGCTGGCACAGTGGGGCCTGCTGCATGAGGGCGAGCGCACGGCGCCGATGCTGCTGGTGCTGTCACCCAGCGACCAGCGCTATCGCGAACTGCTGGAGCGCTATCACGCCATCTGCGATCAGGTGGGGCCGATGCCGGCGCCACGCGTGGTCAGCAGTGATCACGGGTTCCAGCGCTTCCTGTTGTTCCGCCTGCCGGTGCAGCGCGCGGAAGGGCCGTGCGTGACGCCGGCGATGGCGTGGCTGGATGCGCCGTCCAATGGCGAGAAGGTGTCCGGCACGTTCGCGATCAAGGGCTGGGCGTTCAAGGATGGCGTCGGCCTGGCACGCGTCGAAGTGCTGGTCGATGGCCGTTCCATCGGTGACGCCCGCTATGGGCGTGTGTTCGACGTGCGCCCCGTGTGGCCGGACAGCACCGATCCGCAGCACCCAGCGGTGGGCTTCGACGCATCGCTGGATACCACCACGCTGGCGCCGGGCAGGCACTGGCTGGGCCTGCGCCTGTATGGCCGCGATGGCAGCGTGGAGCAATGGCAGGAGCAGCCGTTCGAGGTCCGTTGAGGCCTCTGCTTTTGTAGGGTCGAGCCATGCTCGACTGCTTTTTCCGGGCCGCCTGCCATCTACAGCAGAAGCAGTCGGGCAGGGCTCGACGCTACAGTTCAGGGGACCGCGAAACCGGCCCTGCGCAGCAATCCGCATACCGCAATCAGCGGCAGGCCGACCAGCGCGGTCGGGTCGCGGTTGTCGATGGCGTCGAACAGGCTGATGCCCAGGCCCTCGCATTTGAAGCTGCCGGCGCAGTCCAGTGGCTGCTCGGTGGTCACGTAGCGGGCGATCTCGTCCGGTTCCAGTGCGCGGAAGCAGACTTCGGTCAGATCGACGGCCGTGAATGATTCTCCATCACGGCTGAGACAGACGGCGGTGTGGAAGCGCACGGTCTGCCCGGACATCGCTGCCAGCTGCGCACAGGCGGCCTCGACCGTACCGGGTTTGCCCAGCGGCTGGCCGTTCAGGTCCGCGACCTGGTCCGAGCCGATTACCCAGGCGCCCGGATGGCGGGCAGCCACCTCGGCGGCCTTGGCCGCAGCCAGGCGCGTGGCCAGAGCCCGCGGCGCTTCGCCATTCAACGGGGTTTCATCCACCTCCGGGCGCGCGCAGTCGAAGGCAAGGCCCAATCGCTGCAGCAGCTCGCGGCGGTAGCGGGAGGTGGAGGCCAGGACCAGTGACATGCGAGAATACCGGGGCAGGGCGCGGCAGTCTGGCGTGTCCGCAGCGCCAGCGGCAAGTCCTGTATGGCGGGCATTTGACAGCCGCCGCCCCGATCCTTAGTATTCAGCGGCTTATGTCCGCGAACGTGCCCGAAACGCTGGATGCCTGGCGGATGGTTGTAGCGCGAAGGCGCTTCGACGGTCAGGTGTCCCTGGCTGAATTGACCCGCCTGCAGGGGTTGGTCGCAGATACCGACGGTGAGTGCAATTACTCGCTTGAATTCGGTCGCGACGACGTCTTGCGGGTATCCTATGTGGAATTGACCATCGACACCGCGTTGCCGCTGACCTGTCAGCGCAGCATGCAGCGATTCCTGTTGCCGGTGAAGGTGACCCAGAGGCTTGGCCTGATCCGCGACGAGGACGAGGAATCGTCCCTGCCGGAGGAGTACGAGGCGTTGCTGGTGCCGGAAGACGGCCAGCTGCGTCCGCTGGACCTGGTCGAGGACGAGTTGGTGCTGGCGGTGCCTGTGGTGCCGCTGTCGCCCGACGGTGAGGCAGTCGATCAGGACTGGGCACCGAGCGAAGAAGAAACAAAGCAGGCCAACCCGTTTGCGGCGTTGGCGGCATTGAAGAAACAATAGCAGCCGGTTGTCGTCGGCGGCTGCGGCGAAAGCGAAAAGTGTGCTGGGCGCTGGCGTCCTGTGCGACGAAACGACGAAGCAAAACGAACCGAGTTTGGAGCAATCCCATGGCTGTCCAGAAATCCCGTGTTACCCCGTCCCGCCGCGGCCAGCGCCGTTCGCATGACGCCCTGAGCGCCAAGCAGCTGTCGACCGACCCGACCACCGGCGAAGTGCATCTGCGTCACCACATCACTGCCGATGGTTTCTACCGCGGCAAGAAGGTCATCCAGACCAAGACCTCGGCCGTCGAAGAAGATTGATGTGCCGGGAAGGCCGCTGCCTCCGGGCAGCGGCCTTTGCCTTCTTTCCCGGGCGTGCCGGTGATCGGCGGCCCGCGCAACAGGAAACATGATGAGCAAGCGGATCTATTCGAGGATCGCGGGCACCGGTAGCTATTTGCCGGAGAAAGTCCTGACCAATGCCGACCTGGAAAAAATGGTCGAAACCTCGGATGAGTGGATCCAGTCGCGCACCGGAATTCGTGAACGGCACATCGCGGCCGAAGGCGAGACCACCAGCGACCTTGGCTACAACGCTGCCCTGCGCGCGCTTGAAGCCGCAGGCATCGATGCCTCGCAGCTCGACATGATCGTGGTCGGCACGACCACCCCTGACCTTATTTTCCCGTCCACCGCGTGCCTGATCCAGGCCAAGCTCGGTGTGGCCGGGTGCCCCGCCTTCGACGTCAATGCAGCCTGTTCCGGCTTCGTGTTCGCGCTGGGCGTGGCCGACAAATTCATCCGCTCCGGCGACTGCAGGCACGTGCTGGTGATCGGCACCGAAACGCTGACCCGCATGGTCGACTGGAACGATCGCACCACCTGCGTGCTATTCGGCGATGGCGCCGGTGCTGTCGTGCTCAAGGCCGATGAAGACACCGGCATCCTCAGCACCCACCTGCATGCCGATGGCAGCAAGAAGGAGCTGCTGTGGAACCCGGTTGGCGTTTCGACCGGCTTCAAGGACGGCGCCAATGGCGGCGGCACCATCAACATGAAGGGCAACGACGTGTTCAAGTACGCCGTCAAGGCGCTGGACTCGGTCGTGGACGAGACTCTGGCTGCCAACGACCTGGACAAGTCCGACCTGGATTGGCTGATTCCGCACCAGGCCAACCTGCGCATCATCGAAGCCACCGCCAAGCGCCTGGACATGTCGATGGACCAGGTCGTGGTCACCGTCGACAAGCACGGCAACACCTCGTCCGGCTCGGTGCCGCTGGCGCTGGATGCCGCCGTGCGCTCGGGCAAGGTCGAACGTGGCCAGCTGCTGCTGCTGGAAGCCTTCGGCGGCGGCTTCACGTGGGGTTCGGCTCTGCTGCGCTATTGATAGTGCAAGTTACGACAACGTGAAGCTTTGTCGTTGCGGCCCCTTTGGGGCCGTAACGCGTTTAAGGAGGACCTGTCATGGTTGAGCCCATCGTCATCGAAGGGCAACGTGCCTGGCTGAAGCAGTACGGCAAGGGAAGCCGCGCGCTGGCCCTTGGCCTGCTCAATTTTGTTGCCCGTCGTTTTCATCTGGATGCCCTGCGCCCGCCGCCGCACCGTGGCGGTGACGCCGCGCGCGAAACCGAAGCCCGTCGCCTTGCAGAACTGCAGGCGCAGGGCGTGAACGTGCCCGATGTGCTGGGCACCGGCCATGCTGCGCTGGTGATCGGCGACAACGGCAGTTCGTTCAATACCTGCCTGCGCGAAGCCGACGAGGCCGGTCGCGACCGCCTGGTGATGGCGGCCATGCTGGCCATTGCCGCAGCGCATGCGCGCGGCGCCTATTTCGGTCAGCCGTTGCCGCGCAATCTCACCTGGGATGGCGAGAAGGTCGGTTTCATCGACTTCGAGGAAGATCCGCTGGAAGTGATGGATCTGTCCGAAGCGCAGGCCCGCGACTGGCTGATGTTCGGCTATGGCGTGGCCAAGTACTACGCCGACCGCCCCGAGCACCTGCAGGCGATGATGGCCGAGGCGATGGGCGATGCGCAGGCGCCGGTGCGCGAGCACGTGCACGCGGTCACTGGCCGCCTGCGCAGCCTGGCCCGGGTCTGCATGAAGCTGGGCCGCTCGGCGCGCGCGCTGGCCCACTCCATCTTCATCGCCCATGGCGCCAGCACCGCTGGCGTGCTGATGCTGGTGGGCCTGTGCGTGGATTTCCTCGCCGACGGCGATCTGGACGTCCTGCAGCTGTTCTGCTGACTGTGCGTCCGCCGGGCCATGCCCGGCGGCGTTCCGCGGCTGGCCCACCATACGCGTGCATACGCGCACGTACAGACGACACGGCATGTTCCCCCTTATCATGGCCCGCTTCGATTGCAACAAGCGGATGACCGCGTGACCGTATCCACCCTCGCTTTTGTCTTCCCCGGCCAGGGCTCGCAGTCTGTGGGCATGGTGGCCGAGCTGGCTGAACTGCACCCGCAGGTGCGTGAAGCCTTCACCGAGGCATCCGATGGTGCCGGCGTCGACCTGTGGGCGCTGTCCCAGGGTGGCCCGGAGGAAATGCTCAACCGCACCGAATACACCCAGCCGGCCCTGCTGGCCGCAAGCATCGGCGTGTGGCGCGCCTGGAACGCCGTGGGCGGTCCGCGCCCGTCGGTGCTGGCCGGCCACAGCCTGGGCGAGTACACCGCCCTGGTCGCCGCTGGCGCGCTGAGCCTGCATGACGGTGCGCACCTGGTGCGCCTGCGCGGCCAGCTGATGCAGGAAGCCGCACCGGCCGGCGTCGGTGCCATGGCCGCCGTGCTCGGCGCCGAAGACCAGCTGGTGCTGGACGTCTGCGCCGAAGCCGCAGGCAGCCAGGTGGTGGTGCCGGCCAACTTCAATTCGCCGGGCCAGATCGTGATCGGTGGCGACGCCGACGCGGTCGACCGTGCGCTGGCGCTGCTGGCCGAGAAGGGCGTGCGCAAGGCGGTCAAGCTGGCCGTGAGCGTGCCCTCGCACACCCCGTTGATGCGCGAAGCCGCCAACCGCCTGGCCGAAGTGATGGCTGGCCTGGCCTGGCAGGCGCCGCAGCTGCCGGTGGTGCAGAACGTCGACGCCCAGATCCACAGCGGCATCGACGCGATCCGTACCGCGCTGGTCCAGCAGCTGTACCAGCCGGTGCAGTGGACCGGGTGCGTGCAGGCGCTGGCTGGCCGCGGCGTCACCCGGATCGCCGAGTGCGGCCCGGGCAAGGTGCTGACCGGCCTGGTCAAGCGCATCGACAAGGCCATCGACGGCCGTTCGCTGGCCACGCCGGGCGACTTCGAAGCCGCCCGCGAGGCATGGTCGGCCTGATCCCCCTGTTCCTGCCGACCGTGCCGGTGGCCGCTGCAAGCGGCACGGGTACGGCGGCCGTCCCAGCCTGAGGAAAACATCATGAGCAAGCCCCTGCAGGGTGAAATCGCACTGGTCACCGGCGCCAGCCGTGGCATTGGTGCCGCCATCGCCGATCTGCTGGCCGCCCAGGGCGCCACCGTCATTGGTACCGCTACCACCGAATCCGGCGCTGCCGCGATCGGTGAGCGCCTGGCCGCCCACGGTGGCCACGGCCGCGCGCTGAACGTCACCGACGCAGCTGCGCTGGACAGTGTGCTCGATGGCATCGCCAAGGAATTCGGCCCGATCTCGATCCTGGTGAACAATGCCGGCATCACCCGCGACAACCTGCTGATGCGCATGAAGGACGAGGACTGGGCGTCGATCATCGACACCAACCTGACCAGCGTGTTCCGCACCAGCAAGGCGGTGATGCGCGGCATGATGAAGGCGCGCAAGGGCCGCATCATCAACATCGCATCGGTGGTGGGCGTGACCGGCAATGCCGGCCAGGCCAACTACGCTGCCGCCAAGGCCGGCATCATCGGCTTCAGCAAGTCGCTGGCCAAGGAAATCGGTTCGCGCGGTGTCACCGTCAATGTTGTCGCACCCGGCTTCATCGACACCGACATGACCAAGGCGTTGCCGGAAGAAGCGCGTACCGCGCTGATCAACGACATCGCCCTCGAACGCCTGGGTTCGCCGGAAGACATCGCCCATGCGGTGGCCTTCCTGGCCGGCCCGGCTGCCGGTTACATCACCGGCGAAACCCTCCATGTGAACGGTGGCATGTACATGCCGTAAGCAAGGGGCGCAGGGATTGCGCCGCAAGTGGTTGATCTGCGGAGGTTTTTGCTGCGATGCAAGGCCGCGCCGGTTTCCACTACACTATCCCACGGCCATCGCCTTTGATGGCGACCACTTTTGAACCACAACTCCATCTGGAGCGAGATCCCATGAGCACCATCGAAGAACGCGTCAAGAAAATCGTCGTCGAACAGCTTGGCGTCAAGGAAGAAGAAGTCACCAACAGCGCATCGTTCGTCGATGACCTGGGCGCTGACTCGCTGGACACCGTCGAGCTGGTGATGGCCCTGGAAGAAGAATTCGAGTGCGAGATCCCGGACGAAGAAGCCGAGAAGATCAGCACCGTGCAGGCCGCCATCGACTACATCAAGGCCCACGTCAAGGCCTGATGTCAGACGGCAGTGCGCGCGCGGGCTCACGCTCGCCGCGCACCGCACCCCATGGGGCCGCTGTTGCGGCCCCGTGTGTTTGAGCATCACACCGAAGCAAACCGAGTTGCCCGTTGAAATCATCCGGGCCAGGAGAATCAGCAATGAAGCGTCGCGTCGTCGTAACCGGCCTGGGTATCGTCTCGCCGTTGGGCAATGATCTGGCCAGCAGCTGGGAAGGCATCACCCAGGGTCGTTCGGGCATCGGTCCGCTGACCAACGTTTCTGATGCCTATCTGGATCGGTTCACCACCAAGATTGCAGGTGAGGTCAAGGGATTCGACATCACCGCCGACAATGAACTGTTCGGCAAGTTCCGGGTCAGCGGCAAGGATGCCAAGAAGATGGACCCGTTCATCCATTACGGCCTCGGTGCCTCGTTCATGGCCCTGCATGACTCGGGCCTTGAGATCACTGACGCCAATGCCGAGCGCATCGGCGCCATCGTCGGCGCCGGCATCGGCGGCCTGCTCGGCATCGAAGAGCAGACCATCGAGTTCCATGAGGGCAAGAAGATCTCGCCCTTCTACGTGCCCAAGACCATCATCAACATGCTGCCGGGCCAGCTGAGCAT
Source organism: Stenotrophomonas genospecies 3 (assembly GCF_054473855.1). Classification (NCBI taxonomy): domain Bacteria; kingdom Pseudomonadati; phylum Pseudomonadota; class Gammaproteobacteria; order Lysobacterales; family Lysobacteraceae; genus Stenotrophomonas; species Stenotrophomonas genospecies 3. The sequence goes on along the minus strand of NZ_JBTMUR010000010.1, from coordinate 167,265 downwards.
CATCACCGGCCTGAAGGGCCCGTCGTTCTCGGCGGTGTCTGCGTGCGCAACCTCGAACCATTCGATCGGCACCGCCATGCGCATGATCCAGTACGGCGATGCCGAGGTGATGGTGGTCGGTGGTGCCGAGCGTGGCTCGTCGCCGACCGCACTGGGCGGCTTCTGCGCGATGAAGGCCATGAGCACCCGCAACGACGCCCCGGAACAGGCCTCGCGCCCGTGGGACAAGGACCGTGACGGCTTCGTGCTGGGCGACGGCGCCGGCATCCTGATCCTGGAAGAGTACGAGCACGCCAAGGCACGTGGCGCGAAGATCTACTGCGAACTGGCCGGCTTCGGCGCCAGCTCCGACGCGTACCACATGACCGCACCGAGCGAGAACGGCGAAGGCGCCGCGCGCTGCATGGTCATGGCCATGAAGGACGCCGGCGTGACCCCGGAACAGGTGGGCTACCTCAACGCGCACGGCACCTCCACGCCGCTGGGCGACCTGGGCGAGACCATGGCGATGAAGACCGCCTTCGGCGACCACGCCTACAAGATGATGGTCAGCTCCACCAAGTCGATGACCGGGCACCTGCTCGGCGCTGCCGGTGGCGTGGAAGCAATCTTCTCGGTGATGGCGCTGCAGGACAACGTCATCCCGCCGACCATCAACCTGCAGCAGCCGGGCGAAGGCTGCGACCTGGACTACGTGCCCAACGAAGCACGCCAGGCCAAGGTCGACGTGGTGATGTCCAATGGCTTCGGCTTCGGCGGCACCAACGGCACGCTGATCTTCAAGCGCGTCTGAGCGACGTTGTAGAGTCGAGCTTGCTCGACTCCGCCCTTGTGTAGAGTCGAGCAAGCTCGACTCTACGCACGAGGAGGCCGCCGCAAGGCGGCTTCCGTGCATCTGAATCCCCGAACTGGCCGCCATGACCCACGCACCGCTGATCCACCCGCTGCCGCAGCCGATCGATCTGCTGGCCCTGCAGCAGCACGACCCGTCGCGCTTCCCGCTGCTGATGGAATCCACCGCCTCGGGCACCGCCCAGGGCCGCTGGAGCCTGCTGCTGGCCGCGCAGGGCGATAGCCTGCGGCTGGATGCCGATGGCCAGGTGCGCGACCAGCACGACGCGGTACACGCCGGCAGCTTCCTGCAGGTGCTGGACCGCGCCTGGCAGCACGAACGCCTGCCGCATGACGGCAGCCACAGTCTGCCGTTCCGCGGCGGTTGGGCGTTGATGCTGGACTACGAAGTGGCCAGCCAGATAGAACCGGTGCTGCCGGCGCGCGCACGCGAGGACGGCCGCCCGACCGCGCTGGCGCTGCGCTGCCCGGCCGCGGTGCTGCACGACCACCACAACGAGGCCAGCTTCGTCATCGCCGAAGCCGGTGAGCAGGCGTTGCTGGATGCGCTGGTGGCACTGGCCTCGGCCGTGCTGCCCGAAGCCGGGCAGGGCTGGCAGCCGCCGCAGTCGGTGGGCGAGGATGCGCCGCAGCGCTTCACCGACGCCGTGCGCCGGGTGATCGAATACCTGCGTGCCGGCGATGTGTTCCAGGTGAACCTGTCGCGGCGCTGGAGCGCGCAGTTTGCCGCACCGGTCAGCCCGCAGGCGCTGTACGCGCAGCTGCGCCGTGCCAACCCGGCACCGTTCGCCGGCCTGTTCAGCGCGCACGGCCGCCATGTGGTCAGTTCCTCGCCGGAGCGGCTGGTGTCGGTGCATGCCGGCCACGCGCAGACCCGTCCGATTGCCGGCACGCGTCCGCGCTTCGAGGGGGACGATGATGCTGCGCGCATCCAGGAGCTGGTCGGTCACCCGAAGGAGCGTGCCGAGCACGTGATGCTGATCGACCTGGAGCGCAACGACCTGGGCCGCATCTGCCTGCCTGGTACCGTGGTGGTCGATGAGCTGATGACCGTGGAGAGCTACGCGCACGTGCATCACATCGTCAGCAACGTCAGCGGCCATCTGCGCCTGGAGGTCACCCCTGGCGAGGTGATCGCCGCCACCTTCCCCGGCGGCACCATCACCGGCTGCCCGAAGGTGCGCTGCATGCAGATCATCAGCGAGCTGGAGCAGGTGCCGCGTGGTGCCTACACCGGCGCGTTTGGCTGGCTGAACCGCGATGGCGATCTGGACCTGAACATCCTGATCCGCACCGCCGAAGTGGATGGCCACGAGGTGAGCTTCCGCACCGGCGCCGGCATCGTGGTCGACTCGGACCCGGACAAGGAACTGGACGAGACCCGCGCCAAGGCCCGCGGCCTGCTGCGCGCGCTCGGCCAGCAGGGATAGGCGTATTCCGGTAGTGCCGGCCGCTGGCCGGCAACCTCATGCACCCATGATCCGCGCGATTGCCGGCCAGCGGCCGGCACTACCGGTACCGGTGGGTGCCATTGTTCGGGTGGGTGCCGACCGTCGGTCGGCACAGGCGCATGCCCCCGGTCATGACCCCAATCCACCGGCACGGTATCCTGCACGACGGAATCGAGTTCAGAGGTAGTCCATGGCGGGAGCCAAGCGCGGGTGTCTGTTCGTGGTAACGCTGGTGGTGGTGCTGGCCGCCGTCGTGGCCGGCGCGGGCGCGTGGTTCTTCTACCAGCAGACCCGGTTCGCCGACGCCCCGATCACCCCGTCCGCCGAGAGCGTGGTCATCGCCAGTGGCGACGGCATGAACACGGTGCTGCGCAAGCTGCGCGACGCCGGCGTGGACGAGGGCCAGGACGCGCAGTGGCAGCTGCTGGCGCGCCAGCTCGATGCGGCCGGCAAGCTGAAGGTGGGTGAGTACGCGCTCAGCAGCGACCTGACCCCGCGTGATCTGCTGCTGCGCATGCGCGCCGGCAAGGTGCTGCAGCACCGCGTCACGATCATTGAAGGCTGGAACATCCGCCAGTTGCGTGCCGCGCTCAAGCGCGCTGAGCCGCTGCTGCACACCACCGACAACCTCGATGACGCCGCGTTGATGCAGCGCCTCGGCTTCGGTGGCCAGCATCCGGAAGGCCGCTTCCTGCCGGAGACCTACGTCTACCAGCGTGGCGACAGCGATCTGGATGTGCTCAAGCGTGCTCACGCTGCAATGCAGGACGCACTGGCTGAAGCCTGGGAAAGCCGTGCGCCGGACCTGCCGATCAACACGCCCTACGAACTGCTGACGATGGCCTCGATCATCGAGAAGGAAACCGCGCTGGCCAGCGAGCGCCCGCAGATCGCCGGCGTGTTCATGCGCCGCCTGAAGATCGGCATGCGCCTGCAGACCGACCCGACCGTGATCTACGGCATCGGTGCTGCGTATGACGGCAACATCCGCCGCCGCGACCTGACCACCGATACGCCCTACAACACCTATACCCGCGCCGGCCTGACCCCGACCCCGATCGCCATGCCCAGCCGCGATGCGCTGATGGCGGCCGCACAGCCGGCACCGGGCGACGCGCTGTACTTCGTCGCCGTGGGCGATGGCAGCGGCGCGCACGTGTTCTCGCCCAGCCTGGACCAGCACAACGCCGCAGTGGCCCGCTACCTGCAGCAGCTGCGCCAGCAACGTACCAAGGAGACCCCGGCGCAATGAGTCCCGCGCTGCTTCGCCACCCGCGTTTCGTCAGCCTGGAAGGCGGCGAGGGCGCAGGCAAGACCACCGCCATCAATGCCATCCGTGACTGCCTGCGCAGCCACGGCCACGAGGTGGTGCTGACCCGGGAGCCGGGCGGTACGCCGCTGGCCGAGCGCATCCGTGGCCTGGTGCTGAAGCCCGATGCCGAGATCGCCGCCGAACCGCTCAGCGCCGAAGCCGAGCTGCTGCTGGTGTTCGCTGCACGTGCGCAGCATGTGCGCCAGGTGATACAGCCGGCACTGCAGCGCGGCGCCTATGTGCTGAGCGATCGCTTCACCGATTCCAGCTATGCCTACCAGGGCGGTGGCCGTGGCCTCGACCCGCAGTGGATTGCCGATCTGGAACGACGCGCGGTGGGCCTGCTGCCGGGCCTGACCCTGCTGCTGGACGTGGACGTGGCAGTAGGCCGCGCACGCGCCAATGGCCGCGACCTGTGGCCGGACCGCATCGAGAGCGAACAGGATGATTTCTTCCAGCGCGTGCGCGAAGTGTTCCGCAGCCGCGCGCAGCAGGATCCGCAGCGCTTCGCGCTGATCGACGCCGGCCAGGTGCAGGCGCGTGTAGCGGCCGATGTGGTCGCGCAGGTCGAGCGCTGGCTGCAGGGCGGGGAGGGCGCATGAGTACGTTCTCACCCTGGCAGCAGCGCGCCTTCGATCAGACCGTGGCCGCACTCGATGCCGACCGCCTTGGTCATGGCCTGCTGATCTGCGGCCCGGCCGGGTTGGGCAAGCGCGAGGTGGCACTGGCGCTGGCCGACCACGTGCTGGCGCGCGGCGATGCCGCGCATGCCATGCGCACGCGCCAGCTGATCGCGGCGGGCACGCACCCGGACCTGCAGCTGGTCAGCTTCATTCCGAACAAGAGCGGCGACAAGCTGCGCACCGAGATCGTCATCGAGCAGGTGCGCGAGATCACCGACAAGTTGGCGCTGACCCCGCAGTACGGCGTGGCGCAGGTGGTGATCGTCGACCCGGCCGATGCGATCAACCGCTCGGCGGCCAACGCGCTGCTGAAGACGCTGGAAGAGCCGCAGCCCGGCCGCTATCTGTGGTTGATCAGCAGCGACCCGGCACGCCTGCCGCAGACCATCCGCAGCCGGTGCCAGCGCCTGGAATTCAAGTTGCCGCCGCAGCACGAAGCGCTGGCCTGGCTGCAGCAGCAGGGCCACAGCGAAGCATCGGCACGCGAAGCGCTGGACGCGGCGCGCGGCCACCCCGGCCAGGCCGACAACTGGCTGCGCGAAGATGGCCTGAGCCTGCGCCGCGAAGTGGGCCGCGAGCTGGAACAGCTGGCCGCCGGCAAGACCGGCGCGGTGGAGCTGGCGCAGAAGTGGTGCGGTGATGACAACGCGGCGCTGCGCCTGCGCTTCGCCGCCGACCTGGCGCTGGCCCAGGCCAGCACCGATGCCTTGACCACGCCGGAGCGATTGCACAAGCTTGCAGCCTGGTTCGATGCGGCCAACCGCACCCGCGACCTGCTGCGCACCACGGTGCGTGCAGACCTTGCGGTGGTCGAGTTGCTGCTGGCCTGGAACAAGGTGAACGAGCGGCCTGCCGCAAGGGGAAATCGATGAGTGCCAGCAACGCCCGCCAGGGCATCCTGTCCCTGGCCGTGAAGGACAAAGCCGCGCTGTACAGCGCGTACATGCCATTCGTGAAGAACGGCGGCATCTTCGTGCCCACGCCCAAGCGCTACTTCCTGGGTGACGAAGTGTTCCTGCTGCTGACCCTGCCCGATTCCAGCGAGCGCCTGCCGGTGGCCGGCAAGGTGATCTGGGTGACCCCGGCCGGCGCGCAGGGCAACCGCACCGCCGGCATCGGCGTGCAGCTGGCCGACGGTGCCGAAGGCGAGGGCGTGCGCCACAAGATCGAGACCCTGCTGGCCGGCCTGACCGGCTCGGACAAGCCGACGCACACGATGTAAGGCTGCGCCGGGCTGTTCTGTAGAGTCGAGCCATGCTCGACTGCCGCCCTCGAAAACACCCGTGAACACGAATGTGAAAAACGGTTGACGGCCTCTGAAAAGCCCCTATAATGAGCGGCTCAGCAACACACCGGGCGGTTAGCTCAGCGGTAGAGCATTGCCTTCACACGGCAAGGGTCACAGGTTCGATCCCTGTACCGCCCACCATGTTGCAGAACGAAAGAAGCCTCCAGCAATGGGGGCTTTTTTGTTGCCTGTGATTCCGTAGTGCCCGCCGAAGCGATCACCGTTTCAGCCGAGGTCCTCCAGCAGCTCGTGCGCGATCATCGCGGTTGCATCCAGCAGGTCGTGACCGCTGCCGGCCCGCACCACCACCGCCAGCAGGCTACGGCCCACATCGGCATTGCCGCCGCTCAGTTCCATCTCGCCTTCAAAGCACAGATCGGCCAACCATTCATGGGCCTGCTGCAGTCCGCGCTTGCGGACGCGGCGGAACTCCGCGAGCAGCTTCGCCTGGCCGGCCTCCTGCTCACCATCGGCAAGCAGGCCGATGGCACCGCCGTGCGCCGCGCGCCAGATGGCCGGTAGCGGGCGACCGTTCGCGTCCACCACGTCCGCCGAGAACTGCGCGCAGTACATTTCGTAGCGCTTGCCCGCTGTGCTGCAGGGCACGATGCCGGCCTCGGCCAGCAGGCGTTCGGCTTCATCCAGTTTGCTGAACTTCAAGCGCAGCAGTGCAGGACGGCTCAGGTGTTGTGCCAGCGCCTGCTGGTTGGCGGTGAACCAGACGTTCCAGCCCACGCTTGCGCGGCCTTCCAGTGCGGCCTTGAAGTACTCCAGGTGTTCGGCGTCCATTGCGGTCTCCTGCGCTCCCTGCTCGATTGTAGCGGGCGCATATCCGGGCCGGTCAGGCGTCGTCGCCGGAGAGGCAATGATGTGCCTCGCGTACCAGCTGTCGCGCGGCCACGATCAGCCCGTCGGTGTGGAAGGCGCCCAACTGTTCGTCCGGGTCGCCTTCGTTACGCACGTGGGCGGGCCCGTGCCACGAATGGAAGCAGAGGGTTCCATTCCTGCGCTGTCCCACCGCCCCGGGCAGGCGTAGTCTCGGCCCGTTGCCGTGCCCATCCACTCTGGAGTGCCACCATGCCGCTCGCCCGTATCGATCTTCGCAAAGGTAAATCCGCCGACTACCTGCAACGCGTCGGCGAAACCATCTACCAGGCCATGCGCGCGGTGGGCGTGCCGGAGAACGATCGCTTCCAGATCTTCCAGCAACACGAGCCGGGCACGTTGATCTACGACCCCGGTTACCTGGGCGTGGACCGCACCGACGATTTCATCTGCATCCAGATCACCTGGAACGAGGGACGCACGCTGGAGCAGAAAAAAGCGTTGTACCTGGGCATTGCCGATGGCCTGCATGCGGCGGTGGGTATCCGCCGAGAGGATGTGTTCATCAACCTGGTGGAAGTGAAGCGGGAAAATTGGTCGTTCGGTAATGGTGTGGCCCAGTACGTGAGTTGATGCGCGAAAAGCATCCACGCATGGCGTGGATCTACTGAATGGAGGGCGTGCGCGGGGGAGGGCAGCCCTGCGTCACCGTGTCGCAGGGGGCCAACCCTGAACGGGGTCCAAGGTTGGCCATGGCCCCGTAGAATGGCCGGGTGCGTCATTCTGTCCTCCACCGCCGGTTCCAGGCCCTGGCTTGGCTTGCCATGCTGCTGGTGCTGCTCGCCCCGCTGGTGAGCCGCTGGCTGGCGCATGGTCACGTGGCTGCCGCTGCGCCGGTGGCAGCCATGGAACATGCGATGCATGCAGAGCTTGCGCAGCACGCGATGGAAGGCCATCACGACCACCACGCGATGGCGATGCCGCACGGCGAGGCCGCAAAGAAGCCACCTGCCGATCCACACGCCGATCATGAGATGGGCGTGGACTGCGATTACTGCCTGATCGCTGCACGGCTGATCACGCTGCTGGTGGCGGCAGTGCTGCTGTTGGCGCCGATGGCACCGGTGTGCCGCGCGCTGCGCGGTGCGGTGCGGTCGTTGCCGCAACGGATCAGCGGCACATTGGGAGCGCGTGGGCCGCCGGCTCTGATGGCTGCCTGAGCCGCACGCGCGTTGCATTGAACATTTTTCCATGAGGTTGCCGGCCACGGCCGGTGCCCGCACGCGCGTGTTTGTCCCTTTCTGATTGCTGCCCTGCCATTGCGGGTGGCCTTGCATGCCGTGAACAAATGAAAACGAACCCCAACCCCGCGCACCTGCGCCGGGCGACGCTGCCTGTCCTGTGCGCATTGCTCCTGCACGCCGCGCCCCTGCTTGCCGCCGATGCGGCACCACCGACCACGCTGGATACCGTGCGGGTGGTCGATACCCGCAGCGGTGAGCTGTCGTCCACCGCCAACGCCGGTTCCGCGCTGGGCCTGAGCGTGCTGCAGACACCGGCCAGCCTGACGGTGATTTCGCGCGAACAACTGGAGCAGCGTGGCGACAGCAACCTCAACGATGCGATCAGCCGGGCAGGTGCGATCAGTGCGATGCCGCATCCGGGCAACGGCCTGAGTGCGCTGTCCAGCCGCGGCTTCACCGATGGCGCTTCGGTGATGCGCCTGTACGACGGGCTGCGCCAGTACGGCGGCGTGGGTATCACCTTCCCGTTCGATACCTGGTCGATCGAGCGCATCGAAGTGCTGCGCGGCCCGGCCTCGGTCATCCATGGCGACGGTGCGATCGGCGGCGTGATCAACATCGTGCCGAAGAAGCTCACGCGTGGTGCGATCGAGAACGAGATCAGCGTAACCGTGGGCAGCGAGGACACCGCGCGCCTGGGCTTCGGCAGCGGTGGCGCGCTGACGTCCGAGCTGGCCTACCGGCTGGACGTGAGTGGCAACTACAGCGGTGGTTGGGTCGATCGTGGGCGCAACAGTGACGCGACATTCTCCGGTGCGTTGCTGTGGCAGCCGCGCGCGGACCTGCAGCTGACCCTCACCCATGCGCAGGGCTACCAGCAGCCGATGCGTTACTTCGGCACGCCGCTGGTCGAGGGCCGCCAGCTGGAGGCGCTGCGCCACCGCAACTACAACGTGGACGACAGCCAGATCCGCTATCGCGACCGCTGGACCCAGCTCGATGCGCTGTGGACGCCGACCGCGAACGTGGAATGGCGCACGCGCCTCTACCAGATCGACAGCCAACGCGATTGGCGCAATGCCGAGGCCTATGTTTACAACCGCGCCACCGGCTTGATCGATCGATCGGGCAACACCGAGATCACCCACAACCAGGACCAGACCGGACTGACCTCGACGCTGCGCGTGCAGGGGACCGCAGGTGGCCTGCAGAACAGCTTCGCGGTGGGCCTGGACGCCAACCGCGCGCACTTCAAGCACACCAACAACACCTATGCCGGCAGCTCGGGCCCGATCGACCCGTTCGAACCGGTGCCGGGCCAGTTCGTCAGCGACGCGCCGAACCTGCCGCGCTACCGCAATCGTGCCGAGCAGTACGCGCTGTTCGCGGAAGACCGGTTGGCGCTGAGCGAGCGCTGGTCGGTGCTGGGTGGGCTGCGCCACGACCGCGCGCGCATCGACCGTACCGATCTGATCAGCGGCCAGAATGCGTTCTCGAAGACCTACAGCAGCACCGGCTGGCGTGCAGGCACGGTATTCGCGCTGCAGCCGACGCTGAGCCTGTATGCGCAGTACTCGCAGGCGGCGGACCCGGTCAGTGGCCTGCTGATGATCAGCCCGGCCAACGGTGCCTTCGACCTGGCCAAGGGCCGGCAGATCGAGGTGGGCCTGAAGCAGGCCTTCGATGGCGGCGAGTGGACGCTGGCGGCGTATCGCATCCGCAAGACCGGGCTGCTCAGCCGCGATCCGCTGGTGCCGGACCGCCGCGTGCAGATGGGCGCGCAGACCTCGCATGGTATCGAGGCGTCGTTGAACTGGAACGTCGCGCCGCACTGGACGTTGGATGCCAACGCCACGGTGCTGAAGGCCGAGTTCGAGGACTTCCTGGAGACCACAGGGTCGCCGCCGATGCTGGTCTCGCGCGATGGCAACGTGCCGCCGAACGTGGCCGAACGCCTGGCCAATGTGTGGTTGAGCTGGCAGTTCGCACCGGACTGGAGCGCGGCGGGTGGCGTTCGCTATGTCGGCAAGCGCTACGCAGACAATGCCAACACGCTGGAGTTGCCCAGCTACAGCACCACTGATCTGGCGCTGACCTGGCAGGCAGCACCGCGCACGCGATTGTCAGCGCGCCTGTTCAACGTGTTCGACAAGGCGTACTACGCCACCGCGTACTACACCAGCACGCAGTGGCTGCTGGGCGCGGATCGTCGCGTCGAGTTCACCGTCGACCATCGCTTCTGAGGACACGCACCATGTCGCTGCGATCCACTGCCAAGCGCTGGACCTACCTGGTGCACCGTTGGCTCGGCATCGGCGGATGCCTGCTGATGCTGTTGTGGTTCGTCAGCGGCATGGTGATGTTGTTCATTGGCTACCCGAAGCTGACGCCCGGTGAACGTCTGGCGGCATTGCCGGTGCTGCCGGAGGCCCGCGATCTGCGCGGGCTGTCGGTGCTGCCTGCAGCCGTGCAGGCCGAGCCGGAGGCCGTGGCGCTGACCACGCTGCGTGGCGAGCCTGCGTATGTGGTGCGCACGGGAAGCAACGTGGGGGCGTGGTCAGCCGTCACCGGCCAGGCCCTGCTGCCAGTGTCGGCACAGCGCGCCGAAGCGTCAGCGGCACAGTTTGCTGGCGGCCCGGCCTTTGTCGGTGCAATGCGCGTGGAAGAGGACCGTTGGACGCATTCGCGCGCGCTGGACGCGCACCGGCCGCTGTACCGGGTGGAGGTGGGGGGCGCACAGCCCGGTGACCTGTATGTGTCCTCGCGCACCGGTGAAGTGGTGCTGGACGCACCGCATGTGCAGCAGCGCTGGAACTATGTGGGGGCCTGGCTGCACTGGCTGTATTTCCTGCGCATGCAGTCGGTGGATCCGGTCTGGACGTGGGTGGTGATCGTGCTGTCCGCGCTGTGCACGGTGGCGGCAGTCAGCGGCATCGTGGTGGGTGTGTGGCGCTGGCGTTTCCGCGGGCGCTACCGCTCCGGTGCGAAGACGCCGTACGTCGAACCGTGGATGCGCTGGCACCATCTGATCGGACTGATGGCTGCGGCCTTCGTGTTCACCTGGATCTTCAGCGGGCTGATGTCGATGAATCCATTGGGGGTCTTCAGCAGCACGCGCGAGGCGATCGATGTTGAACGCTATCGTGGCAGCGCGGTAACGGTGGATGGCGCGTTGGGTGAGCCGGTGATGCTTCTGGCGGTGGCCGGTGCTGAGCGCTTCCAACCGGTCGAGATCCAGTGGCGCCGCATCGGAGGCGAGCTGTTCGCGGTGCTGCTGGATGGGAAAGGCGATACCCGCATCGTGTCCGGCAACGATGGGCATTTGCAGGTGGCGCGGTTGCTGCCGGCCCCGTGGCTGCAGCAGAAGGTGCGTGCGCTGTCCGCTGCGCCGATGCAGGGCTTCGAGGTGCAGCGTGCAGCAGACGCCTACTTCTATCCGCGTGCACCGGAAGCCATGAACGGGGCGGCGGTACGGCGCTTCCCGGTGGCGGTGGCGGATTTCGGCGATGCCGAGGCCACGCGCGTCTACCTCGACCTGGCCACCGGCGATCCGTTGCTGACAATGGGGCACCGTGAGCGCGTGGGGCGCTGGCTGTTCTACTTCCTGCACAGCTGGGACCTGCCGGCGATGCTGCGCCAGGAAGGTGCCCGGCTGGCTGTGTTGCTGCTGCTGAGTGCTGCTGGCACCGCGCTGTGTGCCACGGCGACGGTGATCGGCTATCGGCGATTGCGGATGAAGCTGCGGCACAGGCGGCGCTGAGGCCCTGGGCTACATCCGCAGCCAACGTGTGGACATGGCCACCAACAACAAGGCCGTGGCCACCCCGATGAACGCAGCGATCAGGCCGAAGTGGTTGGCGGCGAAGCCGATCAGCGCCGGCCCAGCAAGGATGCCGGCGAAGCCCAGCGTGGATACCGCGGTGATCGCCAGCGCACCCGGCATGCGGGTCTGGTGGCCAGCCAGTGAGAACAGCGCGGGTGCGATGTTGGCGCAGCCGAGGCCGACCAGCACATAGCCCACCAGCGACGCCTGCCACGGCGTGACCAAGGTCAGCACCAGCACTCCCGCGGCGGCGAGCAGCGCGCCGAACACGATCGCGCGCTCACGGCCTGCGCGCTCCACCAGTGCGTCACCGAACAAGCGCGCCACGGTCATGGTCAGCGTGAAGGTTACGTAGCCGATACCGGCGAGGCTGGCATCGACGCGACGCACATCGCTGAGGAAGACCGCGCTCCAGTCCAGCATCGCGCCTTCGCCGAGGAAGGCGACGAACGCCAGCACGCCGATGAACAGCACGATGCCGTGCGGCAGGGCCAACATCGGTGTGTCGTGCGGCATGCGTTCGCTGTGCCAGTACGCCGCAGACAGCAGCATCACCAGCAGTATGGCGCCGATGCCGATCAGCACCGATGCCAGTGGCGGCAGCTGTGCGGACAACAGCACGGTCATGGTGGCCGCGCCGAGGAAGCCGCCGATGCTGAAGAAGGCATGGAAGCCGGACATCATCACGCGCCGTGCTTCGCGCTCGACGATGACGGCCTGCACGTTCATCGTGCAGTCCATCGCGCCCACGGCGGCGCCGAACACGAACAGCACCAGCCCCAGCGTCCAGGCCGAACCGGCCAGCGCCAGGCCGGGCACGGTCAGGCAGATCAGCAGGCTGCTGGCCACCATCACCCGCCGGCAGCCCAGGCGTGCGGCCAGTACACCGGACAGCGGCATGGCCAGCAGCGAACCGGCACCGAGGCAGAGCAGCACCAGGCCCAGCGTGGCGTCGTTGATGTCGGTGCGCGCTTTGGCGAATGGCACCAGGGTGGCCCACAACGCAGTGGCGAAGCCGGGAATGAAGAACGCAGCGCGGGTCGCGTGCTGTTCGGCACGCGCGCGGTTGGCAAGGGACATGGGCGGTACGGTCAGGGCGGAGTGGGGTGTACCGCGATGCCGGCTGCGCGGAAGCGCGCGGCCAGCGCCGGCGGAGCCGAGGTGGTCAGCACCAGATCGTCGATTTCATCGAGGCTGGCGATCTGCCAGTTGCCGCGGGCACCGAGCTTTTCAGTGGTGGCGGCGACGATGACGCGGCTGCTGCAGGCCACCATCGCGCGTTTCAGCGTGGCTTCTTCCGAATCCATTGCCCAGACGCCGGTGTCGCCGTCCACCGCGCAGGGGCCGGGCAGGTATACGTCGGCGCGCAGGCGCTGCACCTGCGCCAACGCTTCAGCGCCGACCGCGCCGCCACCGCTGGCCAGGCGGCCGCCGATCAGCTGCACCGAGGTGCCTTCGAGCATGCTGGCGGCGGTGGCGATCTGCGGAGCATTGGTGATCACCGTCAGGCCGAGAGCGGTCGGCAGCTGCTGGGCGATCGCTAGGTTGGTCGACCCGGCGTCGAGCAGTACGACCTGGCCGGGCTGCAGCAGCGCGCAGACGCGGGCGGCCAGCTCGGCCTTGTCGCCGCGGTCGCGGGTCAGGCGCTCGCGCAGCGGCCGTTCCTTTGGCGGCGGCAGCACGGCGCCTCCGTAGACACGCTGGCACAGGCCTTGTGCGGCCAGCTCGCGCAGATCGCGGCGGATCGAATCCTCGGAAACTGCATAGCGACGCGCCAGTTCGGCGGCGACCACGCGGCCCTGCTGGCGCAGTTCGTCGAGGATCAGCTGGGTGCGCTGGGCGGGGAGGGGGCTGGGATCGGAGCTCATGACACAAGTCTGCATGTTCGTGCATTAACGTGCAACAACGTGCATTGGGCGGGCGTGGCCACAGATCGGCTGGACTGCCGGTGAACCCAACCGCGCCAGCGTCTATGGATCGCCCTCACGGCCCGGCATCATGGCGGGGCACCTGGCATGGAATCCACGATGTCCCCCACCGTTCACCGCAAGCTGCGCATCGGCGCGGACCAGTACACCGGCCAGAAAGTGGTCGACCAGCAGTTCCACGAATGCGATTTCTCCGGCGCGGACCTGACCGCCACCGAGTTCATCAACTGCAGCTTCTACGACGCTGAAAACCGCGCCGGTTGCCGCTTCAACGGCGCCACATTGAAGGAAGCCAGCTTCCGTAGTTGCGACATCAGCATGTGCCACTTCAGTTTCATCAAGGCGCTGGGCCTGGAGATCAGTGAGTGCCGTGCGCAGGGCGCGGACTTCAGCAACGCCAGCTTCATGAATCAGATCACCACGCGCAGCTGGTTCTGCAGCGCGTTCATCAAGAAGTCGAACCTGCGCTATGCCAATTTCTCGCGAGTGACGCTGGAAAAGTGCGAACTGTGGGAGAACCGCTGGGACGGCGCGAACGTGAGCGGTGCCAGCTTCGCGGGCTCAGACCTGTCCGGTGGCCAGTTCGAGGGGATCGACTGGAACAGTGCCAACTTCACCGACTGCAACCTGACCAACTCGGAGCTGGGCGAGCTGGATCTGCGCAGCACCAACTTGCGTGGCGCCACACTGGATGTGCAGCAGGTGGCGCTGTTGATGCAGCGTATCGGCATTACCGTGGTGCCGTAGGCATCATCCGGCGTACGCCACCCAGCCCTTGAAGCTGAAGCCGGCGTAGAACAGCTCCACGTTGTCGAAGCCGGCCTCCTGCAGTAGCGCAACCTCCTGCTCGGGCGACAGCAACGGCAATCGCTCGGCAATGGCGTCGATCGCGCGCTGCGCATCGGCGTGGGCAACCCCCGAGGCTTCGGCGAACGCCGCGTAGCGTTGCAACCAGCGCAGCTTGCCGGCCGGGTCCTGCGGCACGCTGTGGTGCGCCACCACCAGCGGCGCGCCGGGTTGCAGGCGCCGGTGCAGTTCGCGCAGCGTGTGCAGGCGCTGCCCGGCATCGAGGAAGTGCAGGGTCAGCAGGCAGCTGGCACCGTCGAAGCGCGCATCGGGTGCATCGTCGATATAGCCTTCCAGCAGCTGCACGCGCGACATCAGCGGACCCAGTGTCTGCTCGGCCAGGGCCAGCATCGGCGCGGCCGGGTCTACGCCCAGCAGCTGCCAGCCCGGCTGCGCCTCGGCGAAGGCCTTCAGTTCCAACCCGCCACCGGCACCCAGCACCAGCACGCGGCCCTGCGCAGGGACACGTTCGGCCAGCAGCAGCCGGCTCATCTGCTGCAGGGCGAGGAAGCCAGGCACCTGGCGCAGCGGTGCTTCGGCATAGCGGGCCACCGCCTGCGGATCGGAGAACGTGGACATGCGCGGATTCCTGCAGCGGGGGACATACCACTGTAGCGCGGCGCGCAAGAGGCATTGCGCGCCGCTGCCGCACGGGCAGGACAGGGCTCAGGCCGCTGCGGCCTCAAGCACGTCTTCCATCCGCACCTCGCCGAGGAATCCACCGCCGCTGGTTGCCGGCTGCTGCGCTTCGATGGCGTGGGCGAACTGCACGCCGGCGTCTTCCTGCAGGCGCTCGAACAGCTGCTGCACCCTTGGGAACTCGCGTCGATCGACCACCTGGTGATAGTCGTTCCAGCGCGCGATGCCTGCGAAGTAGGCGTCGGCAAAGCTGCGCTGTTCGCCCAGCAGCCACGGGCCCGTGCCGATCATCTGCTCCAGCGCCTGGTGGGCGTGGCGCACCTTGGTCGTGCCATAGGCACGCAGCGCCTCGCCTTCATCGCCTTCCGCATGCTCCAGTGCGTGCCAGAGCGGCGCGTAGGCACCGAAGAAACTGGTGTTGAGATAGGCCAGCCGATGGTTGAGGCGATCGAAGCTGGAGGTGCCCTGTGCGAAGCCCAGGCCCTGTGCGATGCCCTTCGCGGCCAGGTGGTTGAGGATGGCCAGGCTCTCGCTGAGCAGTTCGCCCTGTGTGGTTCGCAGGGTCGGGGTTTCGCCCAGTGGATTGAGGCGGCGGTAGTCTTCGCCCTGCACCTGGCCGGGCATCTCGATGCGGCATAGGTGATACGGCTGGCGCAGCCACTCCAGCGCGATGATGGAGCCGAACGAGCAGCCCGAGGGCACGCCGTAGAAGAGGATCGGGGTCATGGCAGGTTTCCGGTTCGAGCCGCGATGCGGCGGGTGAGGAAAGCGTGCCCGCGTGGACATTGCTCCGGAAGCCGTCCGAATGGCATCCTGAAGTCTACATATGTGGACGTTACGCATGCTCAACCTCAACGATCTGGCCCTGTTCGTGACTGCGGTGGAGCAGGGCGGTTTCGCCGCAGGCGGGCGCCATCTGGGCCTGCCGCGCTCGACGTTGAGCAAGCGCGTGGCGCTGCTGGAAGAACAGCTCCAGGTGCGGCTGCTGCAACGCAGTTCGCGCCGCTTCGCATTGACCGAGGTCGGCCAGGAGTTCTTCGAGCGCGCACGCGCAGCGTTGTCTGAGGTCGAGGCGGCCGAGGCCATCGTCCGCGACCGCCAGGCCGAACCCAGCGGCACCGTACGCATCAGCGCTTCGATTCCGGTGGTGCAGGGCGAGCTCGCCGCGTGCCTGCCTGCACTGGCCCGCCGCTATCCACGGTTGCGGATCGAAGTTGAAGTGAGTGATCGTTTCATCGATCTGGCTCAGGAGGGCATCGACATCGCCCTGCGCAGCCACTTCGGTCCGCTGCCGGATTCCGGGTTGGTGCAGCGCTCGCTGGGTAGCGAGCGCATCGTGCTGGTGGCGTCCCCTGGCTATCTGGCAGCCGCGCCGGCAGTGGATACGCCCGAGCAGCTACGTGCGCATGCCGGCCTGCTGACCGCGCGCCATGCAACGCGCTGGACGCTGCACGCTCCCGACGCTCGCACTGTGCAGGTGGAGCCGCAGGTGGCGTTGGTCGGCAATGAATCGCAGCTGCTGATCGCGGCGGCCGAAGCGGGTCTTGGCATCACCGTGTTGCCACACAGCCTGTGTACCGAGGCCCTTGCCGCTGGCCGCCTGCAGCAGGTGCTGCCGGCGTGGCATGCCGGCGAAGTGACCACCAGCGTGCTGCTGCCGCATCGTCGCGGCCAGTTGCCGGGCGTGCGTGTGGTGGTGGATGCGCTGGCCGCGCATTACCAGCTCAACGCAGCGCGCGCGCCAGTACCTGCCAGATCCTCGGGTCCTGGCACTGCGAAACGTTGAAACGTACATAGTCAGCCGCGCGCTGCGACTGGCTGAACGCGTTGCCCGGTGCCAGCACGATGCCCTCGCGCAGGCATTGCCGGGCCAGTGCGGCGGCA
Organism: Stenotrophomonas genospecies 3; assembly: GCF_054473855.1. Classification (NCBI taxonomy): domain Bacteria; kingdom Pseudomonadati; phylum Pseudomonadota; class Gammaproteobacteria; order Lysobacterales; family Lysobacteraceae; genus Stenotrophomonas; species Stenotrophomonas genospecies 3. Next base: position 150,490 of record NZ_JBTMUR010000010.1, on the reverse strand, counting down.
TCGCGGCCATCGGGCAGCTGGCACCACAGGAACAGCCCGGCTTCCGGCTGCAGCCACGGCGTGATGCCCAGCGCCTGCAGCTTCCGCAGCGTGTGCCGGCGCGCATCGGCCAGGCGCGAACGTACCGACTGCATGTGGCGGCGGTAGCCGCTGTCGGTCAGCGCGATGTGCATCAACTGCATCGCCAGATGGCCGCCGCCGAAGCTGGTGGCCAGCTTCAGATCGGTCAGCGCCTCGATCCACTCAGGGCGAGCGGCGACGTAGCCACAGCGCGAAGCCGCCGACAGCGTCTTGGAGAAACTGCCGACGTGGATCACCCGCGACAGCCCATCGAGCGCGGCCAGCCGCGGTGCAGGCTGCAGTTCGAAGTCGGCGAAGATGTCGTCCTCGACGATGATCAGTTCATTGCGTTCGGCCAGGCCCAGCAGGCGGTGGGCGGTGCTGGCCGACAATACGGCGCCGGTCGGGTTGTGCAGGCCCGAGTTGGTGATGTACAGCCGCGGCGTATGCGCCTGAACTGACTGCGCGAACGCCTCCAGGTCCGGGCCGCTGTGCGTGTATGGCACGCCGATGGCCTGCACCTGGTGCGCCTTCAGCAACGCGTGGTAGTTGAAGTAACTGGGGTCATCGACCAGCACGCAGTCGCCGGGCTTGAGCAGGAAACGGCAGAGCAGATCGACCGCGTGCGTACCGGATTCGGTCAGCAGGATCTGCTCCATCGGCGCATCGATGCCCAGCGCCGCGCTGCGCCGTTGCAGCAGCTGGCGCAATGGGGGCAGCCCGAGCGGGCCGGCGTAGTCGACCAGCTGTGATGCATCGGCACGCGCCAGCCGACGCAGGCCGCGGCGCACGCCATCGTGATACAGCCAATCACTGGGCATCCAGCCGCAGCCCGGCTTGAGGTGGCCCGGCGGGGTTTCCAGCGACTGCCGCGACACCCACAGCGGGTCCACCGCGCGGTCCAGCCGCGGCTCCATTTCAGCCAGCGCCAGCGGTGCGGTCGGCCCACTGACGTAGAAGCCGGATCCTGCGCGCGCACTGATCAGGCCTTCGGCCGCCAGGCGCTCGTAGGCCTCGACCACGGTCGAGACCGACACCCCCATCGCCGCCGCCTGCGCACGTACCGAGGGCAGGCGCGAGCCGGGGCCATCCACCCGCGCACCGATGCGGGTGCGGACGGTCTGGATGACCGATTCGATGCGGGTGAGCGAACGTGGCATGGCGGAACCGTAGTGGAAGTGTGGGCAGTACAGTTACTTGCGACTGTACTGGATTGTAGCTGGGGTCGTTCCGCGCTGGATGCTTCCATACAGGTCCAGCCGGGCATCGTCCGGCACCTTCAGGAGTACAGGCGTGGAACGGTCGGCGAGTGGTTGGATCAATGGCTTCATCGGTGTAGTGATCTTCGCGGGCTCCCTGCCGGCCACCCGCTTGGCGGTGCTGCAGCTGGACGCCGGATTCGTCACTGCTGCACGCGCGACCATTGCCGCTGTGCTCGGCCTTGGCCTGCTCCTTCTGCTGCGCCAGCCGTGGCCGCGGCGCAATGACCTGCCAGGCCTGGTGGTGGTCAGTCTGGGGGTGGTGGTCGGCTTTCCGCTGTTGACCGCGCTCGCGCTGCGGCATGCGTCATCGGCACACACCATCGTGTTCCTCGGCCTGCTGCCACTGAGCACTGCGGTGTTCGGCGTGCTGCGCGGCGGCGATCGACCGCGCCCGGCGTTCTGGTTGTTCTCGCTGCTGGGCAGTGCCTGCGTGGTCGGCTATGCGGTGCGTAACGGCATCGAGGCCTCGCTGCAGGCTGACCTGCTGATGCTGGCGGCGATCGTGGTGTGTGGGCTCGGCTATGCCGAAGGTGGTCGACTTGCCCGCCACCTTGGCGGTTGGCAGGTGATCAGCTGGGCGCTGCTGCTGGCGTTGCCGGTGATGCTGCCGCTGACAGTGCTGATGCGCCCGGCCTCGTTCACTGCGGTCGGTGCCTCGGCGTGGTGGGCACTGGGCTACGTGGCGGTGTTCAGCATGCTGATCGGCTTCCTGTTCTGGTATCGCGGTCTGGCGCAGGGCGGTATCGCCGCCGTCGGCCAACTGCAGCTGCTGCAGCCCTTCTTCGGCCTGGCCCTGGCCGCGCTGCTGCTGCACGAAGCGGTCAGCCTCAGCATGGTGCTGGTGACCGTGGTCGCGGTGATCTGCGTGGCAGGCGCGCGCCGCTTCAGCCGCTGAGCGAAAAAGGGGACGGAGGGGATTAAGTCGTAATCGGCCCTACTGTGCCTGAAACGACTTAATCCCCTCCGTCCCCTTTCCGACGATAGCGTGCGCGTATCGTGGAGGGCGGTGAACAGTATTGGCTGCGGCCTGCGTGCTTGGTTGAAGCTGGGCGCATGAAGCCGATCTCGCGTATTTCCTTCGAAGGCCAGGTGGGTCTGGTGACCGGCGCCGCCGGTGGACTGGGCCTGGCCTACAGCCGCCTGCTGGCCGAGCGTGGCGCGCATGTGGTGATGCATGACGTCGGTGCCGGCACCGATGGCCGTGGTACCGATCCGCTTCGCATCCAGCACAGTGCCGAAGCGTTGCAGGCGCGGGGGCTATCGGTGCAGGCCGTCAGTGATCCCATCGACCATCGCACGGGCTGCCACGGGCTGGTGCAGGATCTGCTGCAGCAGCACGGCCGCATCGATTTCCTGATCCACAACGCCGGCTGGGTCGAGTACCAGACGCTGGAAGCGATCGAGGACGATGCGCTGGAGCAGATGCTGTGCCTGGCCGCGAAGACGCCGTTGTGGCTGGCGCAGGCGGCGTGGCCGGCAATGCGCGCGGCGGGCGGTGGGCGCATCGTCATCACCACGTCCGATCGCGCGCTGTATCCGCAGTACGCACAGCGCGGGCTGTCTGCGTACGCGATGGCCAAACTGGCCGCGCTCGGTCTGGTCAATGTGCTGGCACTGGAAGGTGCCGAGCATGGCATCGTGGTCAATGCGGTTTCGCCGGTGGCAAAGACGCGCATGTGGGGCATCGAGGGTGAGCCCGATGAGCTGCATCCGGAAGCTGTTGCGCAAGGTGTGGCCTATCTGGCATCCACGCGCTGCCAGGACGGCGGCTGGGTGCTGCGCGCAAGCAATGGCCAGTTCCACGCACTGCGCCTGCAGGAGGCCGAGCATGTGGCGTACCCAAGGGATCTGCGCGCGGTCAGTGCCGACAGCATCGAGTCGGTGGCGCTGCAATGGCCAGCCATTGCCCGCGCCAGCGTGGACGCGCGCTGCTGAGGGCGTACCCTAGGCGGGTTCCCACTGCCTGCATCGAGATGATCGACCTGCGCCTGCTTCGCCAGTTCGTGGCCGTGGCCGAAGAGCTTCATTTCCACCGCGCCGCAGCCCGCCTGCACATGTCGCAGCCGCCGCTGACCGCGGCAATACGACGCTTGGAAGACGAACTCGGAAGTGAACTGATCGTGCGCGGCAACCGTACCCTGGGCCTGACCGTGGCCGGGCAGACGCTGTTGGTGGAGGCGCGGGCAACGCTGCAGCAGGCCGAGCAGGCATTGCAGCGCACGCGCGAAGCCGCCGCCGGACAGTCCGGCAGTCTGCGCGTGGGCTATGTGGGCAGTGCGCTGTATGGCCGGTTGCCGGGCCTGATCCGCCGCTTCCGCCAACAGTACCCGCAGGTGCAGCTGCATCTGCAGGAAGCGACCTCGCGTCAGCAGCAGCTGTGGCTGCGTGAGCAGCGCATCGATGTCGGCGTGCTGATTCCACCGATTCCCGCCGCCGAGCTGGTGCTGTACGACTTCGACCACGACCGCCTGGCGATTGCGCTGCCGCGTGCACATGCGCTGGCCAACGCGCCGGAGGTCAGCGTGGCGATGCTCGCCGATGAGCCGTTCGTTTCATGGCCGGCTGGAGAGGGCATCGGCTTCCACGCGCAGGTGTTGGGTCTGTGCACCGCGGCGGGCTTCACCCCGCGCGTGATGCAGGAAGCGCAGGGCATGCACGCGGTGCTGTCGCTGGTGGCGGTGGAGGCGGGCGTGGCGATCGTTCCGGCCAGCATGGCCAGCTTCCGCCCGCAGGAGATCGTCTATCGCGTGCTGGAGGACGAAGCAGCGCGTTTCGACCTGCCGTTCTGCATGCGGCCGGAACAGCCGTCGCCGGTGCTGCGCAATTTCCTGCAGACGGCGGGCACCAACTGATTCTGTGGACCTGCTACGCCTTGTCGCCTTGGAACAGATGCGCAACGGCATAGTCGATGAACACCCGCAGGCGTGCACTGGGATGGCGCCCACCGGGCCATAGCAATGAGAACTGCCCCTGGTGCGTGGGCAGTGCAGGCAGTACCCGTTGCAGGCGGCCATCGGCCAGCGCGTCGGCTGCGAGGAAGTCAGGCATCCAGGCCAGGCCCATGCAACCGATCGCAGCGGCCAGCACGGCCTCCATGTTGTTGCAGGTCATCGCCGTGGGAAGGCGCGCTCCAGCATCGCCTTCGATGCCCGGCAGCTGCCACGGGTGCAGCTTTCCGGTGGTGGGGTAACGGAAGCGCAGCGCGGTATGCAGGCGCAGCTCGCTCACATCACCGGGCGTGCCATGGGCCTGCAGATAGCCCGGCGCCGCACAGAGGATGAAACGGAAGCCGCCCAGCCGCCGTGCGGTCAGGCTGGAATCGGCCAGTTCACCGCTGCGTATCACCGCGTCGAGGCCTTCGCTGACCACGTCGACGATGCGGTCGTTGAAGTCCAGCTCCAGCTGCACCTGCGGGTAGCGCTGCTGGAACCCCGGCAGTACCGGCAACAGGAAGCGGTAGCCGATGGTGGGCAGGCCGATGCGCAGCAGTCCACTCGGGGCGTGCTGTCGCTGCGCCAGATCCGCCTGCGCTTCGGAAAGTTCATCCAGTGCCCGCCGGCAGCGCTGCAGCAGCAGTTCGCCTTCGTCGGTGAGGTGCACGCGGCGGGTGGTGCGCTGGAACAGGCGCGTGCCGAGTTCCTGTTCAAGGCGGGCGATGCGCTTGCCCACGGCCGACGCGGACAGGCCGAGGACGCGAGCGGCGCCGACGATGCTGCCTGCTTCGGCGGTACGGACGAAGGCCAGCAGGGCAGAGATGGAATCCATGCGGGGCATGATTACGGAACAATGGGCCGTAATCAACGTCCATCGAGCCTGTTTTTCAGGAATAGCGGCCTGTCCATCATCAATGCCCCTGATGGATGGAGGCCCGCATGGCCCCGGTTTCGATGCTTCCCGTACCTTCCCACACGCAGCAGCGGTGGGCGCTGCTTGCCGTCTGCCTGGCCGCGCTGGCGCTGCCGTTGTCCTTCTCGGCCGGTGCCGTCGCGGTGCCGGCGCTGGCCCGTTCCACGGCGTCGTCGCCCACCGCGCTGGCCTGGGTGACCAATGCGTTCACGCTCACCTTCGGCAGCCTGTTGCTCGCTGCCGGTGGCCTGGCCGATCGTTATGGTCGGCGGCGGTTGTTCCTGCTGGGTACGGCAGGCTTCACCGTAGCCACGGTCGTCGTCTGCCTCGCGCCCACGCTGCTGTGGCTGGATCTGGCGCGCGGGCTGCAGGGCGTTGCCGCTGCAGCGGCGTTGGCGTCCGGCACCGCTGCGCTGGCGCATGCCTGGCAGGGCCCGGTGCGTGCCCGTGTGTTCGCCCTGCTGGGCACCACATTCGGTGCGGGGCTGGCGCTGGGGCCGCTGCTCGCGGGTCTGCTGTTGCAGGCATTGGGATGGCGCAGTGTGTTCGCCGCGGGCGGTGTACTGACGCTGGCGGCGGTCGCCGTGGGCGCGCGCGCGTTGTCCGAAAGCCATGGCGAACGCGGGCGGCTGGATGTCGGCGGCATGCTGGGTTTCAGCCTGATGCTGGCGGCGTTGACCCTGGCCCTGCTGTGGCTGGGTGAATTCGGCCTGCATGCCATGCGCGTGCAACTGGCGCTGTTGGCGACGCTGATGCTGGGCGGGGTATTCGTCTGCATCGAACGGGTGCACCGCTCACCGTTGCTGGACCTCTCGCTGTTCTCGCAACCGGCGTTCCTCGGTGTCCAGCTGCTGCCGGTCGCAACCTGCTTCGGCTACGTGGTGCTGCTGGTGGTGCTGCCTCTGCAGCTGCTGGGCGTGCATGCACAGAGCACGACATTGGTCGGGCTGCAGATGCTGGCCTTGTCTGCGCCGATGCTGGTGCTGCCGATGCTGGCCGCGCGCTGGGCGGAACGCGTTGGAAGTACGCGGCTGTGTACGCTGGGCCTGCTGGTCTGTGCCTCTGGGTTGTACCTTTTGTCGCGCCACGCATCGCATCCGTCGCCGTCGCAGTGGGTGCCGTTGCTGATGCTGATCGGCGCTGGAACGGCCTTGCCGTGGGGCCTGATGGATGGGCTGTCGGTCAGCGTGGTGCCGGTGCAGCGTGCGGGCATGGCCGCCGGCATCTTCGGAACCGTGCGGGTGGCCGGTGAAGGCATCGCATTGGCCGCAGTCACGGCCTTGCTTGCGCTGCTGATCGGCCACCAGCTGCAGGGAGCATCGCCCGCATCGCTGGCGCGCGCCGGTGCCTATCTGGCAACGGGTGCGCATGCACAGGCGCAGGCACTGCTTCCGGCGATGAGCGGCGCACAGCTGCAGCAGGCCAGTGCCGAGGCGCTGGCGATACTGCTGCGTGTCCTGGCGCTGCTGACCGCCGCATGCGCGGTGCTGTTGCACCTGCTGCTGCGGCGGCCAGCGTTGGCCGTGATCAGAACCGATAGCTGATGGTGCCGGTCACCACGCGCGGGTAGCCGGCGAAGCAGTCGCCAAAGGTGCGGCACGGCGCGTAGTAGCGCTTGCCGGTGAGGTTGGTGATGTTCAACGCCATCGTCCAGTCGGTCACCTGCACTTCCAGCAATGCATCGGCCAGCGTGTAGCTGGGCGTGACGATGCGCCCGCCATTGCCCAGCGACACCGTGTTGCCGACATGGCGCACGCCCAGGCCCAGGCGCAGGCGTGCGGCATCGTCCAGTTGGAAGCCCTTCGAAACCCAGGCCGAGGCCAGGTCCTGCGGGGTGTCGTTGAGGCGCTGGCCCACTTCCAGTGCGAAGTTGCTGCGGCTGACCTCAGCCTCGTTGCGCGCAACGGCAGCGGTGATTGTGAGGTCGTTGGCGAACTGGAACTGCCCTTCCAGCTCCACGCCCTTGGAGCGGATCTGCCCGGTCTGCACCACGTTCAATACGTTGTCCGGGTCGTTGGTCTGCCGGTTGGTTTCGGTGATGCGGTACGCCGCCAGCGTCAGCAGCAGGCTGCGCGCCGGTTGCCACTTGATGCCGGCCTCGGACTGGCGGCCGCGCATCGGCTTGAAGGCGCTGCCGAACAGATCCTGGCCGGATACCGGCAGGAACGATTCGCTGTAGCTCAGGTAGGGCGAAACGCCCGCACCCAGTTCGCCGATCAGCCCGGCGCGGTAGGTGGTGGCATTGTCGGTCTGGCTGGGCTGGCCTTCGGTCTTCGAGCGTGCATGGTCGCGGCGCGCGCCCAGCACCAGCGAGATGCGGTCGGCCCAGCGGATCTGGTCCTGCACATAGACACCCAGCTGGGTGGAGGTCTGGTCCGGCTGACGATCCCAGCCACGCACGATCGGCGCGACCGATACCGGGGTGTAGATGTCGATCGGCGTGCCGGTGGCGTCCAGCCGCTGCAGCTGCTCCTTGTATTGGCTGTAGTCCACGCCGGCCAGCAGCAGATGCTGGAAGGCACCGGTGGCGAAGTCGAACTGCAGCGCATTGTCGGCGCTGAAGATCTGCACGTCGGGGCGGGTGCCATAGGCCGTGCGGTTGACCACGCGCCGCTCGGCGTCGATGAAGGGATCTTCCGGACTGCTGTAGCTGTCCACGTACATCTGCTGCAGGGTGGTCCTGCCATCGATGTAACGCACTGCCGAGCGCAGGCTGAGCGTGTCGTTGAAGCTGTGGTCGAACAGCGCGGTCAGGCTGTAGACGCGCGAGTCGATGCGGTCGAAACCGGGATCGCCGATGAAGGTGGACGGGTCGAGGCGGCGTCCGGGCGGTGCAAGCAGGGTCGCGGCCAGCGGCAGGAACTGCTGGCTGGAGCCGGTCTTGTCATGCTGATAGCTGGCCAGCAGGGTCAAGGTGCTGCGTTCACCGCGCCAGCTGATCGACGGTGCCAGATAGACGCGGTCATCCTTCAATACATCGGTCTGCATGTTCGATTCACGCACCAGCCCGACGAAGCGGCCGGCAAGCGTACCGGCATCGTTCAATGCGCCGCCGATGTCACCCTGCAGCTGCCTGCGGTCGAAACTGCCGAGCTGCACGCCGACCTCGCCGTTGAGGGCGCCGAAGGTCGGGCGCTTGCTCATTGCATTGATGATGCCGCCGGTGGCGCCGGCACCATACAGCACCGAGGACGGGCCGCGCAGCACTTCCACCCGCTCCAGGCCATAGATTTCCGGGCGGGCGAGGGGGCTGAAACCGTAGCTGCGGCGCAGGCCATCCTGGTACTGCACCGGGTCCAGCCCGCGCACCGAGGTCGCATCGTTGCGGGTATCCAGCCCCCACGCATCGGCGGTGACGCCGGCGCTGTAGCGCAGCACTTCCTGCAGGTTGTGCGCGCCGCGATCGGTGAACAGCTGCTGGGTGACCACGCTGATCGCCTGCGGCGTCTCGGTCAGGGCGGTGTCGGTCTTGGTCGCGGTGCTGGCCCGCTCGGCCACCACCGTTACCTTGTCCAGGGTGCGCGCCGCCGGGGTGTCCTGGGCCTGGGCGATGGCCGAGGCCAGCAGGGTGGGCAGGGCGAGCGTGTACAGCAGCGGACGCGACGGCAGAGCGGGCATCGGGAGTGATCCGGGAAGGGCGGTGACGGCGGATTATCCGGATGCCCGCCCCCAAATACAAATGATTCCCAAGTGCGATTGGGGCGCCCTGGCCCGGCGTCAGGGCAGGCCGTCCGTCGCGCCGCGGATGCTCATCCAGGCGCCGCCACCGGGGGCGCTGCCGGCGCGGACACGGAAGCCGTGCAGGCCGGCAATGGCGGCCACGATCGACAGGCCCAGGCCGAATCCAGGCCCCTGGCCGGCGCTGCTGCCACGGAAGAAGCGCTGGTAGATCAGCGTGCGGTCCTGTGGCGGAATGCCCGGCCCGTTGTCGATCACATCGATCCTCGGGGCGCCGTGATCATCGACCGCACGCAGCAGGATACGGCCGTGTGCAGGGGTGAACTGCAGGGCATTGGACAACAGGTTGGCCAGCGCTTCGAACAGCAGCTCGCGGTCGCCACGCAGCGGGCTCACCTTCGGGTCCACCTGCAGCTCCAGCAACTGCTGCTTCTCTTCGGCCAGCGGCAGGTAGAACTGGTGCAGTTCCTGCAGCAGCTCGGTGACGTCGACCGCGTCGAAGGCCGAGCGCCGCTGGTGGCTCTCCAGCTCCGACACCCGCAGCAGCGCGGCGAAGCGCGCCATCAGCATGTCAGTCTCGGCCAGCGCCTTGTCCAATGGATCGGCATGCGGGTCCCGTTCGTCCAGGCCCACGCGCATGCGGTACAGGTGGGCACGCAGGCGGGTCAGGGGCGTGCGCAGGTCGTGGGCAATGCTGTCGCACACGCCCTTGACCTCGGTCATCAGCTGTTCGATGCGTTCCAGCATTGCATTGACGATGCTCGACAGCCGATCGATCTCGTCGCGACGGCTGGACACCGGCAGGCGCTGGCCGAGGTCGCCGGCAACAATGCGGTTGGTGGCCGCTTCGATCTGCTGGATCCGTTTCAACGGGCGCCGGCGCAGCAGATGCCAGCCCACCAGGCCGGGAATGACGGTCAGCGACACGCCCCACAGCAGTGCATCAAGGATGATGCTGTTGACCGCCATGAGCTTGCCATTCTGGCGCACGAATACCAGCGTGCGGCCATCGCGGGTCACCACGCCGAGCGCACTGCCGCCGTTGTCGTGGCGGCCATCGGCCAGCGTCCAACCGTCCACCGCATGCGAGTTGCCATCCAGCGGCAGTCCCTCGGGGATCGCTGTCAGCGGGCCCGCCATCGGCATGCCGGCTTTGTCGAACAACCCATAGGTATAGACCTGGTGCAGATCGAAGCGCTGGCTGTCGCGCAATGCTTCATCCAGTGCCGGGCCGTCGAAGCTCATGAAAAGGTGCGCGCGCTGCTGCAGGCCCGATTCGGTCAGGTCACTCAGGTAATCCGAGATGCGCCAGTACATCACGCCCAGCAGCAGGCTCGACCACGCCACGAACAGGATGCAGTACAGGCCCAGCAGTCTGCTGCTGGAAGAGCGCCAGTGGTCAGGATTGCGCGTCGAAGACATAGCCGGTTCCCCGTACGGTCATGATCGGCTGCGGTCGGCCGGGTTGTTCGATGCGCTTGCGCACGCGGCCGATATGCACGTCGATCAGGTTGGTACCCGGATCGAAGTGGTAGCCCCAGACTTCCTGGAACAGCATGCTGCGGGTGACCACCTGGCCGGCGTTGCGGACCAGGAATTCGAGCAGCTTGAACTCGGTCGGCAGCAGCGCGATTTCATGCCCGCCGCGTCGCGCCGAACGGGTCATCAGGTCCAGTTCCAGGTCACCGGCGCGCAGCACGTTGTCGATGGCAGCGGCCTGGCCCTGGCGCCGGATCAGCACTTCCACGCGTGCGGCCATTTCGTCGGAAGCGAAGGGCTTGGTCAGGTAGTCGTCGCCACCGGCGCGCAGGCCACGCACGCGTTCATCCACGTCCGACAGTGCGCTGATCATCAGCACCGGCGTGGTGATGCCTTCGCGGCGCAAGGTAGTGACCAGGGCCAGCCCGTCGATGCCGGGCAGCATGCGGTCCAGGGTGATTACCGCGTAGTCGCCTGCACGTGCCAGCGCCAGGCCGTTGCTGCCGTCGCTGGCCAGGTCCACGTCGAAGCCGTGGCTGCGCAGTTCGGTGGCGATTTCCTCTGCGGTGACAAGATCGTCCTCGATGGTGAGTACGCGCGGCATGGGCCAGTGTGCAGAGTGGGACAGGGGCATCCTCGCAATCGTGGGCAGCGACTGCAAATGAAAAATGTTTCATGCGCCATTTAGCAGGATCGTGCCGCCACGTCTTCTATATTCGGCGCCGAACGCTCCCCCACGCGTGGAACCTGCAGCCGATGATCCTTCCGAACCCCTCCCGTCCGTACCGTGCCTGGCGGCTGCCGCGAACCGCGGGCCTGCCGCTGCTGGCGCTCGCCCTGGCCGGCCTGCTCAGCGCCTGCGGCAAGGACGCGCCCAAGCCCGGCGCGACGACGCCTGAGGTGACGGTGCTGACCCTGCGCAGCCAGCCGCTGGCACTGCAGCAGGAACTGCCTGGGCGCAGCGTTGCCTCGCAGGAATCGGACGTGCGCCCGCAGGTCGATGGCGTGCTGGTGAAGCGGTTGTTCGAGCAGGGCCAGTGGGTGAAGGCCGGGCAGCCGTTGTTCCAGATCGAACCGGCGCTGTACCAGGCGGCGCTGAACGAGGCGCAGGCCAACCTGAAAACGGCCGAGGCCGCTGCGGTGACCGCGCGCCTGCGGGCGCAGCGCATGCAGGCGTTGGGCAAGGACCAGCTGGCCGCGCGCCAGGACGTGGACGATGCGATCGCCAGCGACCAGCAGGCTGCCGCCGCGGCGCAGGCCGCACAGGCCGCGCGTGACACGGCCAGCACACGGCTGGGGTTCGCCACGGTGACCTCGCCGATTGCCGGGCGCATCGGCCGCGCGCTGTTCACGCCGGGGGCGCTGGTCACCTCGGGCCAGGCCGATCCACTGGCACGGGTGCAGCAGATGGACCCGATGAACGTGGACATCACCCAGTCCAGCAATGAGTACCTGGCACTGCGCCGCGCCATCGCCGACGGTGGCGTGCAGGCCGACACAGCACCGGTGCGGCTGCGCCTGTCCGATGGCACCGACTACCCGCTGCCCGGCACGCTGGAATTTGCCGACGTGGACGTGCAGCAGGAAACCGGCAGCATCACCCTTCGGGCGCGTTTCCCCAACCCGGATGGGCAGCTGCTGCCGGGCATGTACGTGCGCGCATTGGTGGGGCAGGGGACCCGCCAGCAGGCGCTGCTGGTGCCACAGGCGGCGGTCGATCGCAGCCCCAAGGGCGAGGCGCAGGCGTGGCTGGTGGACAAGGACGGCAAGGCGCGGCTGCGCCTGTTCCGCACCGCGCGTGCGGTGGGCGATCAGTGGCTGGTGCTCGATGGCTTGGCCGCCGGTGAGCAGGTGGTGGTGGCCGGCGCGCAGGGCCTGGCCGATGGCATGACGGTACGGGTGAAGCCTGCACCGGCACCGGCCGGGAAGGACTGAGCAGATGCTGCCGCGCTTCTTCATCCATCGCCCGGTATTCGCCTGGGTCCTGGCGATCTGCATCATGGCCTTCGGCACCATCGCGGTGACCCAGCTGCCGGTGGAGCAGTACCCGGACATCGCGCCGCCGCAGGTCAACATCACCGCGAACTACACCGGTGCCTCGGCACAGACGGTGGAAGACAGCGTCACCCAGGTGATCGAACAGCAGATCAAAGGCATCGATCACCTGTTGTATTTCTCCTCCACCAGTTCGTCATCGGGGCAGGCGCGCATCACGGTCACCTTCGACCAGAGCGCCAACCCGGATATCGCTCAGGTGCAGGTGCAGAACAGCGTCAACCAGGCCATCAACCGTCTGCCGCAGGAAGTGCAGCAGCAGGGCGTGACGGTCGCCAAGTCGCAGGGCGATTCGCTGATGGTGGTCTCGCTGTACGACACCAGCCGGCGCATGGAGCGCGTGGACGTCTCCGATTTCCTTGTCAGCAATGTGCAGGATCCGATCAGCCGCATTCCCGGTGTCGGCGAGATCAACGTGTTCGGCTCGGCTTACGCAATGCGCGTGTGGCTGGACCCGCACAAGCTGCGCGCCTATGACCTGATGCCCTCGGACGTTCGCGCTGCGATCCAGGCGCAGAACACCCAGGTGACGGCGGGTGAGCTGGGCGCGATGCCGTCCAGCCCGACGCAGAGCCTCAACGCCACGGTCACCGCGCAGTCGCGCCTGCAGACCCCCGAACAGTTCCGCGCGATCATCCTGCGCACGCTGCCCAATGGCGCGGCGGTGTTGCTGGGCGACGTCGCACGGGTCGAGATCGGCGCAGAGAACTACCAGACCAGCAGCTATCTCAATGGCTATCCGGCGGCTGGCTTTTCGGTCACCCTGGCCTCCGGCGCCAATGCGTTGGCCACGGCCGATGCGGTGCGCGCGGAGATCGAGCGGCTGCGGCCGACTTTCCCGCCCGGCCTGCAGGTGGCCTACCCGCGTGACAGCACACCGTTCGTGCGGGTCTCGATCGAGGGGGTCATCCATACCCTCATCGAAGCCATCGTTCTGGTGGTGGTGGTGATGTTCCTGTTCCTGCAGAACCTGCGCGCCACGCTGATTCCGGCGATCACGGTGCCTGTGGTGCTGCTGGGCACGTTCGGCGTGCTGGCCGTTGCCGGATTCACCATCAACACACTGACCCTGTTCGCGATGGTGCTGGCGATCGGGCTGCTGGTCGACGATGCGATCGTGGTGGTGGAGAACGTGGAGCGCATCATCCACGACGAGCATCTGCCGCCGCGCGAAGCGACCGAAAAATCGATGGGCGAGATCACCGGCGCGTTGATCGGCATCACCGTGGTGCTGGGCGCGGTGTTCCTGCCGATGGCGCTGTTCGGTGGTTCCACCGGCATCATCTACCGGCAGTTCTCGATCACGATTGCATCCGCCATGGCATTGTCGGCGCTGGTGGCGCTGACGCTGACCCCAGCGCTGTGCGCGACCCTGCTCAAGCCGTCTTCGGCGCAGAAACCGCAGGGCCGCTTCTTCCGGGCGTTCAACCGGGGCGTCGAGCGCAGCCAGTTGGCCTACCAGGGCAGACTCGGCGGCGTCGTCTCCCGGCCGCGGCGTTGGATGGCGTTCTACCTGCTGCTGGTGGTCGCCATGGTCGCGCTGTACGCGCGGATGCCGACCGGCTTCCTGCCGGTGGAAGACCAGGGTCAGGTGACCTTCCAGTTCTCCACGCCGGAAGGTACGCCGATGGCGCGTACCGAAGCATTGGGCGAGCAGATCAGCCGCTACTTCATGGAGCACGAGAAGCAGAACCTGGATGTGGTGTTCGTGGTGGTCGGCCGCAACAATGCCGGCACCGGCCAGAACGCCGGGCAGGGCTTCCTAGCCCTGAAACCCTGGGATGAGCGCACGGGCGACAACACCGCTGCGGCGATCATCACGCGTGCCAATGCCTACTTCCGCAGCTTGCCGGATGCCAAGGTCAATGTACTGGCACCGCCGGCGGTGCGTGGACTGGGCCAATCCAGTGGTTTCGAACTGTGGCTGCAGGACACCAGTGCGGCCGGGCGCGTGGCCCTGCAGGCGGCGCAGGAACAGGTGGTGCGTGCGGCCGGCGAAGACGACGGGCTCACCTCGGTGCGCCTGAACGGTCTGGGCGACAAGGCCGAGCTGCGGCTGGACATCGACCATGCCCAGGCCAGCGCACTGGGCCTGGCCCAGGCCGACATCAATTCCACGCTGTCGGCGGCCTGGGGCGGCAGTTACATCAACGATTTCCTCGACCGTGGCCGGGTCAAGCGGGTCTATATGCAGGGCGACCAGCCCTACCGCAGCGTGCCCGACGACATCGGCCAGTGGTATGTGCGCGGTGGCAACGGCCAGATGGCGTCGTTCGCCAGTTTCGCCAGCAGCCACTGGGCACGCGGGCCGCAGCTGCAGCAGCGCTTCAATGGCCTGCCGGCGATGCAGATCCAGGGCAGCGCCGCCGAAGGCCGCAGCTCGGGCGAGGCGATGCAGCGCATGCAGGCGCTGGTTGCCGATCAACCCGGGTTCGACCTGCAGTGGAGTGGCCTGTCCTACCAGGAACAACTGGCCAGCAACCAGACGTTGTGGCTGTACATCGCCTCCATTGCCTTCATCTTCCTGTGTCTGGCAGCGCTCTATGAGAGCTGGACGGTGCCGGTGGCAGTGGTGCTGGTGATCCCATTGGGCGTGATTGGTACCGTGCTGGCGACCACCGCGGCCGGGTTCGTCAACGACATCTACTTCCAGGTGGGTCTGCTGACGACCATCGGCCTGTCGGCCAAGAACGCGATCCTGATCGTGGAGTTTGCCGAGGCACGCTATCGCGCTGGTAGTTCAGCGGTGGAAGCGGCCCTGCAGGGCGCACGCCTGCGACTGCGCCCGATCGTGATGACGTCGTTGGCCTTCGTGGCTGGTGTGATCCCGTTGGCGTTGGCGACCGGTGCAGGCGCGGTCAGCCGCCGTGAAATCGGCATGAGCGTGATCGGCGGCATGGTCTCCGGCACGGTGCTGGCAGTGGTGCTGGTGCCGTTGTTCTTCGTGCTGGTGCGCCGCCTGGGCCGGTCACGGCCGCAGGACTGAGGGGGGCGCGGCTGTCATCTGGCTGCCGCAGCGCCCTCACCCGTTCTTTGCCCAGGTGCCGCTAGCGTAGGTCGTCCCCGTCCCCCACGGAGACCTGCCATGTGGCTGCTCGATCATCTCTGGCCCGGCCGCAGACCTGTTCCTTCCCCGGTCGCCACCGAACCGCAGGCGACGCCCCGCCGGCCCTGGCTGAAGCGCCCGGTGCGGGCAGGCCGCAGCGGCATGGCCCCCTGGCAGAAGGTTGCCGCACCGCCACGGCGCACGCGCCACTAACCGGTGCGGTCTGCGGGATGGTTGACCCCATCATTGACCGGGATCACACCCAGCGCGAACGGGTCGATGCCTTCCAGGCAGGCCACGTTGTAGCCGTACTGTTCCGGGTTGGAGCGGCGCCGGTGATGGGTGTAGATGCCGCACACGCCACAGAAATAGTGCTCGGCCACATGGGTGTTGAACTGGTACAGCTGCAGGTGGTTCTGCCCGCGCACCACCTGCAGGCCCGCGCGGCTGACGCTGGCGGCAATGGCCCCCCGGCGCCGGCACATCGAGCAGTCGCAGCGGCGGGGTTCGACAATACCGTCCGGCAGGTCCAGCAGCAGTTCGACCGTGCCGCAGTGGCAGGTGGCTCGGTGCCGGGGTTGGACCGGAACGCCGGCCACGGAAGTGATGCCCATCGTTGCTCCTGTGAAGTGAACCTGGCCGCAGAGGCCGCCGCCGACGGTGCGCCGCCCAGCCTGAACGGTCCGTAGATGCCACGGTGAACCCGCTTGTGGCTAACTATGCGGCTTCGAGACCGCGACAGGATGCCAGTGAACGCCGCAGGACGTTGGACGACAGGGAGTGCCATGGCGCTGGCGGCGCTGTGGGTGAGCGGGCTGCTGGCCTACCAGCTGCCGGGGCCGGGTTGGCTGGCCACCGGCGTGGCCGTGCTGTGGCTGCTGGTGGCGCTGTGGGCGTCGTGGCGGGTCGCGCGGGGACGTGCCTCCCGCCGCCTCGGCACGGCCTTCGGTGTGGCGCTGGCGTTGGCCGGCCTGTGGTGGCTGCTGCTGACCCCGCGCCAGGACCGCGTATGGGCCGACGACGTGGCCCAGCGCCTGCATGTGGTGTCCTTCGACGGGCGCCATGTGGTGCTGGACAACGTGCGCGACTTCACCTGGCGCAGCGAAACCGACTACGACGCGCACTGGGTGCGCCGCGAATACGACCTGGACCAGCTGCGCTCGGCCGACCTGGTGCTGTCGTACTGGATGGGCCCGGCGATCGCCCACACGCTGATCTCGTTCGGTTTCGAGGATGGTCGCCACGTGGTGTTCTCGCTGGAGATCCGCAAGGAGCGCGGTGAGTCGTTCTCCGCGCTGGGCGGCTTCTTCCGCAAGTTCGAGATGACCCTGGTGGCTTCGGAGGAGACCGACATCATCCGCACCCGCACCAACGCGCGTGGCGAAGATGTCTACCTGTACCGCCTGCATGGCATGGACCGCGCGCAGCTGAAGGAACTGTTCGCCGCGTACATCGAACAGGCGCGTGAACTGGATGCCAAGCCGGGCTTCTACAACACGCTGACCAGCAACTGCACGACCATCGTCTTCGACCTGGCCCGCCACATCGCACCGCGCCTGCCGTTGGACTATCGGCTGCTGCTGTCCGGCTATCTGGCCGAGTACGCGCAGGAGGTCGGTGCACTCACGCCGGGCGTGCCGTACGCCGAGCTGCACGACAAGGGCCGCATCACCCAGCGCGCATTGGACCTGGGTGATGGCGAGCATTTCTCCACCGTGATCCGCCAGGGCGTGCCCGGCACCGAGCAGGACCCGCAGTAATGACCCAACTCTTTCTGACCCGCTGGCAGCGCCTGCTGCCGGTGTTGTTCGCCGCCTTCCTGCTGCTGGGCAGCAGCGGCTGCGCGATGGTCACCGTCAAGCAGGTCAAATCCAGTGATTCACTGGTCAACAAGCGCGCGGATGTGCTCAACACTGGCAAGCTCAGCCCCGCCGCGCGTGAAACGCTCAGCGCAGCGGGCCTGGACGAATCGCAGTGCGAGAAGGACTTCCTGGTCTGCCGCAGCACGTTGCTGATGACCGACGACCTCAATGTCGAGCAGCGGCTGTCGGCGCTGTCCGAGCTGTGGGTGAAGGCTGCATTGGCGATGACGCCGAAGAAGACCGCCGCAGGCGACCCGCCGATGAGCGATGCGGCATTGGATGCCTGGCTGGAAGCCGCGCGCTATGCCTATGCCTACCTGTTCTACAGTGGCCGCTCACCGTCCGACCGGGCCTTCGAGGACCGGCAGACGCAGGTGCGCGACTACTACAACTACGCGGCCGAGAAGGCGGCGGTGGTGCTGTTCGTGCGCGCACGTGCCGCTGCGCTGGCCGGCGAGGACTACACGAAGCCGCTCACGGTCGGTAGCTGGTCGCTGGCCTCCAACTACCAGCAGCTGGGTCTGAAGAGCATTCCGGCGCAGCTGGTGCCAGCGGGAACGGTCAGCTTCGTTGGCCTGCGCAGCACCTATCGCCGCGATGGCTTCGGTGCCGAACTGGTGATGGTGATGGACCCGCCGAAACTGGTCGCGCCAGTGATCGCGCCCGACGGCCCGAAGGCTGAAACCGCGCAGGACGACGAGGACGACGAGCGTCGTGGCCGCCGCCACCGCCATGACGATTCGGTGCCCGAGTTCAGTGAGATGTCCTCGATCAACGTCACCGCACTGCTGCGGTTCGAGGGCAGTAGCCTGGAAGACGTGATGCGCACGCGCCGGGTCGAGCTGGATGCCTATTCGCCGGAAGCGACCGAGCGCATCACTCTGCACGGTGAGCAGGTACCGCTGGCCGGCAACTTCACTGCCGCCTACGGCCTGTGGCTGGCGCAGAGTGGCTTCGCCCGGCAGTCGCTGCGTACCCTGTTCGGTATGAGCGAGGGCATCGGCGAGCCGCACATCTACCTGATGCAGCCGTGGGACCCGAACCGCCGCATCATCTTCATGCTGCACGGCCTGGCCAGCAGCCCGGAAGCGTGGGTGAACCTGGCCAACGAGATCATGGGTGACCCCGAGCTGCGCCAGCAGTTCCAGGTGTGGCAGGTCTATTACCCGACCAATGCGCCGATCGCGCTGAACCGCTACGAGATCGCCAATGCATTCAACGACACGCTGAAGCATTTCGATCCCAATGGCAGCACGCGTGCGTCGAAGGACATGGTCTACATCGGTCACAGCATGGGCGGCGTGCTGGCGCGCCTGCTGGTGAGCGATTCCGGCGATGTACTGTGGAACGACCTGCTGGCCAACTACGACCTGAAGGGGGAACGGCTGAAGCGGGTGCAGAACAAGCTGGGTCCGCTGCTGCATTTCAAGGCGCAGCCGAACGTGGAGCGTGCGATCTTCATCGCCGCGCCGCACCAGGGCACCGACATTGCCGGCAACAAGGTCGGTCGCCTGATCGGTCGCTTGGTACGCCTGCCGCTGACAATCCTCGGCAAGTTCGAGGACGTGTTCATGGCGCTGGCGCAGGCCGAGCAGCAGGTCGATGGCACCGCCAAGCCGAAGATCCCGAACAGCATCGACAACCTCAAGGCCAGCGATCCGTTCGTGAAGGCCGCCGCACAGCTGCCGATTGAGGCGGGCCTGAAGTACCACTCGATCATCGCCCAGCGCAAACCCGAGCTGCCGGTGGAGAAATCCGATGATGGGCTGGTGCCGTACTGGAGCGCACATCTGCCGGGCGCGCTGTCGGAGAAGGTGATCATCTCCGGCCACAGCGTGCAGGAAACCCCGCAGGCGGTGCTGGAGGTGAGGCGCATCCTGCACCGGGATATCGATGACATGGGGACGGGTACCCGGTAGCGCCGGCCGCTGGCCGGCAATCCCGCAATGCGCCGGTGCTACACCCGCCGCGCGATTACCGTGGCCAGCAGCGCCAGGCCGAAGGTGATCGCCAGGCACAGCAGGTAGCCGGTGTGTGGCGCGGCTTCCACGAACAGCGCGAACAGTGCACCGGAAACCGCCAGTGCGGTGGTCACCGACAGCGCCTCGCTCAGCTGCAGTGCCGAGGTGTTGGCACCCTGCTCGTGCGGTGCGGACAACGACAGCGTCAGCACCGACAGGCTGGCGTAGATCATGCCCATGCCGAAGCCGGTCATGGCCCAGCCGACCAGGGCCACCGGCAGCGGCACTGCGTTGAACAGCACGGCCAGTGTGGCGGCGATACCGATCGTCATCAGCGGTGTGCCAACGCGCAGCAGCTGCTGGCGTGACCAGCCGCGCTGCTGGTGGCCCTGCAGCCAGGAGCCGGCGAACCAGCCCAGTGCACCGAGGCTGAGCACCGCGCCGGCCCAGCTGGGCGAGAGCCCGCGTTCGCGCTGCAACAGCAGTGGCAGGTAGGCCTCACAGGCGAAGAATGCGGCCGCCGCGACGCCGCGCAGCGCGATCACGCTGGGCAATCCGCGGCGCAGGATCAATGTGCCGGCGGGCAGCAGGTGATGCACGCAGAACAGCAGCGCCAGCAGCGCTGTGCCAATGCAGAGCAGGGCGGGCAGGCCGCGCTGCTGGCCACCGAAGTACAGCAGCAGCGCCGCCAGCGAGGCGCCGCTGGCCCAGCGCACCACGTTGCCGCGACCATCGTCGCTGTTTCCTGCATCGCTCGGTTGCATGCGTGCCAGCGCCGGGCGCAGCAGCAGCGCGGCCGGGACCGCCAGCAGTGGTACGGCCAGGAACACCCAGCGCCAGCCGAGATGCTGCACGATCAGCCCGCTCAGCGCGGGACCGATCATCGACGGCACCACCCAGCCGGCGGAGAACGCGGCGAATACCTTCGGGCGCAGGTGTTCGGGATAGCTGCGGCCAACCATCACGTACAGCGAGACCGAGATCGCGCCTGCGCCCAGGCCCTGTAGCAGGCGCCCGGCCACCAGCATGCCCATGCGCATGGCGAAGCCGGCCAGCAGCAGGCCCAGCACGAAGCAGCCCAGGCCATACCACAGCGGCCGAGCTGGTCCCTGGCGGTCGGCCCAGCGTCCGGCCAGGGTCATGCCGATGACACTGGTGGCCAGGGTGCCGCCAAAGGCCAGCGCATACAGGCGCAGGCCATCCAGCGCCTCGGCCACGGTCGGCATGGCGGCCGCCACCGCCAGGGCCTCGAAGGCATGCAGCGCCACCAGTGCCACCATGCCGATGGTGGTGGCGCGATAGCGGGGAGACAGGATCGACGTATCAGCCGGCGCACGGGCGTCGGCGGGCGAAAGAGTGGGGGACATACGAGTCAGATGCGGGCCGCGCTTGTCAACTGGCGGCGAAGATAGCAGCATGCCACCTCAACTGCAGTTTAGGTCAAGCAATGGTTTCCCAGGAACTCAGCGTTGGCGAAGTCTCCCAGCGCAGTGGCGTGGCGGTTTCCGCGCTGCATTTCTACGAGCGCAAGGGGCTGATCAGTAGCCTGCGCACCTCGGGCAACCAGCGGCGCTACAGCCGTGACGTGCTGCGACGGTTGGCCGTGATCCGCGTCGCGCAACGGGTGGGCATGCCACTGGAAGCTGTCGGCCGTGCCTTCGAAAGCCTGCCCGAGGGCCGCGCGCCGACCAAGGCCGACTGGGCCAAGCTGTCCGCGCGCTGGCGCACCGAGCTGGAGGAGCGCATCCACATGCTGGAACTGCTGCGCGATGAACTGACCGGCTGCATCGGCTGCGGCTGCCTGTCGCTGCAGCGCTGCCGCCTGGCCAACCCCGAAGACGTCCTCGGCGAACGCGGCGACGGCCCGATGCGCTGGGAGTGACCCGCGAAAAGGGGACGGAGGGGATTATGTCGTTTGTGCATTAACGACTTAATCCCCTCCGTCCCCTTTTTTCTTACCAGACCGTGATCGTCTCGCCGCTCTGGATGCCTTCCACCGCGCGCTGGAAGGCCAGCGCCGCGCGCTGCGCGCTCACCGCTTCGAAGCCTGGGAAATAGGGGCCGTAAGCCGCCATCGATTCGATCAGCACGTTCGGGCTGACCACGTTGATGCGCAGGCCACGCGGCAGCAGCTCCAACGCGGCGGCACGCACGAAGCCTTCCAGTGCGGCATTCACCGAGGTGGCGTTGACGCCATCGCGGATCGGCTGTGCGCTGACGATGCCGCTGGTCAGGGTGATCGAGCCGCCGGCGTTGAGGTGGTGCTGGGCGACCAGTGCCAGCCGCACCTGGCCCAGCAGCTTGTCCTGCAGGCCGAGGTTGAACTGCTCGGGTGTCATGTCCTTCAGCGGACCGAAGTGCAGCTTGCCAGCGGTGGAGATCACTGCATCGACCGGACCGGTGCGCGAGAACAGTTCGGCGACGCTGGCGTCGTCGGTCAGGTCGACGCGCAGCTCACCGCTGTTGCGGCCGGCGGCGAGGATCTGATGCTGCTGGCCGAGCTGGTGGGCGACTGCCTGGCCGAGGGTGCCGCTGGCACCGACGAGGAGGATCTTCATGGCTGTTCCTTGCGAGAGGGGGAATGAGCGCAGTCTGCGCCCTCACAGTGGGGTTAGGTAAGCGGCGTATGCTTCGCAGATTCCTAACTCTGGATTAGCAATGGATACCCTTCGCTGCATGCAGGCCTTCGTCGCCGTGGCCGAGTGCGGAAGCTTTGCAGGCGCCGCCGAACAGCTGCAGGTGTCGGCGGTGATGGTCGGCAAGTACATCCAGCAACTGGAGGCGCACCTGGGTACCGCGCTGCTGCAACGGAACACCCGCCGCCAGCGCCTGACCGAAGCCGGCAGCGCCTACCTGGCCGGGTGCCGGCAGGTGCTGGAGCAGGTGCAGCAGGCGGAGGCGGACGTGGCCGGACTGCAGGTACAACCCCGCGGGCTGCTGCGGGTCAGCGCGCCAACCACCTGGGGCAGCTGCGTGCTGGCGCCACAACTGGCCGGCCTGCTGCGCGCGCAGCCGCAGTTGAACATCGAGCTGGACCTGAGCAACCGCCGCGTGGACCTGATCGAGGATGGCTTCGACGTGGCAATCCGCGTTGGGCCGCTGCCATCGCAGGAGGTGGTGGCGCGGCCGCTGCCGCCGTATGCAATGAGCCTGTGTGCGGCACCGTCCTACCTGCGCCGGCGCGGCACGCCGCGCACGCCCGCGGATCTGCAGGGGCATGATTGCCTGAGCCACCTGGCCTGGCGCGGCGGCCATGGCTGGCAGTTGGCCAACGGCGAACAGGTGGACTGGGAGGCGCGGCTGACCTGCAACGACGGTGTTGCACTGCGCGAGGCCGCCGTGGCCGGCGCAGGGCTGGTGCTGCAGCCGGCCGCGCTGCTGGCCGGCGAAATCGCGGCCGGGCGGTTGAAGCCGCTGCTGCGCGACTACCTGCCCGAACCGCGGCCCATGCATCTGATCTACCTGCCGGATCGACGGCCGCGCCCGCGGTTGCAGTGCTTCGTCGATTTCGTCATGGCCACATTGGGGCAGTGAACATCCACGCCATGCGTGGATGATGGTAGGTGCCGACCGTTGGTCGGCACACATCGGGATCAATCATTCGCCGCAGACAATTCCTGCCCACGCACCTGCGCGGCGCGCAGCGCCGTATCCACCAGCGCCTCGAAACCACCGGCCTGGAAGCTCTCGATCGCGGCCTGGGTGGTGCCGTTCGGCGAGGTCACGCGACGGCGCAGCTCGGCCGGGCTTTCACCGGCCTCATCAAGCATGCGCGAGGCGCCCAGCAGGGTCTGCACCACCAGCGCACGCGCAGCGTCGGCCGGCAGGCCCTGGGCGATACCTGCCGCTTCCATCGCTTCGGCCAGCAGGAACACATAGGCCGGCCCGCTGCCGGATACGGCAGTCACCGAATCCATCAGCGACTCGCTGTCGATCCACACCGTGCGCCCGGCACTGGCCAGCACCTGTTCGGCGCGTGCGTGCTGCTGCGCGTCCACCGACGCGGTGGCGTACAGGCCGGTCACGCCGGCGCCGAGCAGGGCCGGCGTGTTCGGCATCGCGCGCACCACAGGCAGGTTCCCGCCCAGCCAGCGTTCAAGCTGCGTGCTGGTGATGCCGGCGGCAATGGACACCACCAGCGGCTGGTTCGCCTGTGCCAGCGCCTGCAGCGACTGGCACACATCGCGCAGCACCTGCGGCTTCACCGCCAGCAGCCAGGTGCGGCCGTGCGCGGCGGCATCGGCGGCGTTGTCGTGCACCTGCACGCCGAAGTCGGCAGCCAGTGACTCGCGCAGTGCGGCCACCGGTTCGGCCACGTGGATGTGCGCGGCAGGCACGCCCTGGCGGATCAGGCCGGCGATCAGGCTGCGGGCCATGTTGCCGCCGCCGATGAAGGTGATGGAATCAGCTGCCATGGAAGTCTCCTTGGAAAATCAGGCCGGGCCCGGGCGGGCGCCGAACAGGGCGGTGCCGATGCGCACCAGGGTGGCACCCTCGGCGATGGCTTCGGCGTAGTCGCTGCTCATGCCCATCGACAGCGTGTCGATCCGCGCGTGCTGGGCAGCCAGCGACTGGAAAAGTGTGCGCATGCGCACGAATGCATCCCGACGGCGCTCCGCTTCCGGCCACGGTGCGGGAATCGCCATCAGGCCACGCAGGCGCAGGCTGGGTTCGGCGGCAATCGCGGCGGCCAGTGCATCCACTTCTTCCGGTGCACAGCCATGCTTGCTGGATTCATCGTCGATGTTGACCTGGATCAGTACGTTCAGCGGGCCACGCGCGGTCGGGCGATGGCGTGCCAGCGCGGTCACCAGCTTGGAACGGTCCACGCTCTGCACCCAGTCGAAATGGCTGGCCACGGCATCGGCCTTGTTCGACTGCAGGTGGCCGATCAGGTGCCATTCCAGCGCCAGGTGCTGCAGCGCCTGCATCTTGGCCAGTGCTTCCTGCACGTAGTTCTCGCCGAAGGCGTGCTGGCCCTGTGCGGCCAGCGCGGCCACGGCCTCGGCCGGCTGGGTCTTGGACACCGCCAGCAGGCGTGGGTCGGGCCTGCCAGCGGCCTCGGCGGCGGCGTGCAGGTTGCTCAGGATCTGGGGCAGGGGAGTGGCCACGTAACGCGTTCCGTTGAATCAGGAGGCTATACTGCCGCCCGGGGAAAGATCCTTCCAGTCGAAGCCGTTATTGGGGAGTAGCCGCTCATGGATATCGCCGAGCTGTTGGCGTTTTCCGTAAAGAACAAAGCGTCCGACCTGCACCTGTCCGCAGGCCTGCCGCCGATGATCCGCGTGGACGGCGACGTGCGCCGGATCAACATCCCAGCCTTGGACCACAAGCAGGTCCACGCGCTGGTGTACGACATCATGTCCGACAAGCAGCGCCGCGATTACGAGGAATTCCTCGAAGTGGACTTCTCCTTCGAGATCCCGTCGCTGGCGCGCTTCCGTGTCAACGCGTTCAACCAGAACCGCGGCGCCGGTGCGGTGTTCCGTACCATTCCGTCCGAGGTGCTCACCCTCGAGGACCTGGCCTGCCCGCCGCTGTTCCGCGAAGTGATCCAGCAGCCGCAGGGCCTGATCCTGGTGACCGGCCCGACCGGCTCGGGCAAGTCGACCACGCTGGCGGCGATGATCGACTACATCAACAAAAACGAATACGGCCACATCCTCACCGTCGAGGATCCGATCGAATTCGTGCACACCTCGCAGAAGTGCCTGATCAACCAGCGCGAAGTGCACCGCGATACGCATGGCTTCAACGAAGCGCTGCGCTCGGCACTGCGTGAGGACCCGGACATCATCCTGGTCGGCGAACTTCGTGACCTGGAAACCATCCGCCTGGCACTGACCGCCGCGGAAACCGGCCACCTGGTGTTCGGCACTCTGCACACCAGCTCGGCGGCCAAGACCATCGACCGTATCATCGACGTGTTCCCGGCCGGCGAAAAGCCGATGGTGCGTTCGATGCTGTCCGAATCGCTGCGTGCGGTGATCTCGCAGGCGCTGCTGAAGAAGGTCGGTGGCGGGCGTACCGCTGCGTGGGAAATCATGGTCGGCACCCCGGCCATCCGCAACCTGATCCGCGAGGACAAGGTGGCGCAGATGTACTCGGCGATCCAGACCGGCCAGCAGTACGGCATGATGACCCTGGACCAGCACCTGCAGGACCTGGTCAAGCGCAGCCTGATCACCCGCAACCAGGCCCGCGACTACGCCAAGGACAAGCGCCTGTTCGAGTAAGGCGGGGCCGCAACGGGACGGCGTGCGCCAGTGCGCCGCCGTTTCCGCGCCGTTTCCGCCTCCGACCGTTTCCTGGTACATGCCCCATTGGGAGCCCGCCGTGAACACCACCGCGACCACCATCGATTTCACTTCGTTCCTCAAGCTGATGGCGCACCAGCGCGCCTCGGACCTGTTCATCACCGCGGGCATGCCGCCGGCGATGAAGGTCAACGGCAAGATTTCGCCGATCACGCAGACACCACTGACCCCGCAGCAGAGCCGCGACCTGGTCCTGAACGTGATGACCCCGGCGCAGCGCGAGGAATTCGAGAAGACCCACGAGTGCAACTTCGCCATCGGCCTGTCCGGCGTCGGCCGCTTCCGCGTGAGCTGCTTCTACCAGCGCAACCAGGTCGGCATGGTGCTGCGTCGCATCGAGACGCGCATTCCGACCGTGGAAGAGCTGAGCCTGCCGCCGATCATCAAGACGCTGGCGATGACCAAGCGCGGCATCATCCTGTTCGTCGGTGCCACCGGTACCGGTAAATCGACCTCGCTGGCGGCGATGATCGGTTACCGCAACCAGAACTCGACTGGCCACATCATCACCATCGAAGACCCGATCGAATTCGTGCACAAGCACGAGGGCTGCATCATCACCCAGCGCGAAGTCGGCATCGATACCGACAGCTGGGAAGCCGCGTTGAAGAACACCCTGCGCCAGGCGCCGGACGTGATCATGATCGGCGAGGTGCGTACCCGCGAAGGCATGGACCACGCCATCGCGTTCGCGGAAACCGGCCACCTGGTGCTGTGCACCCTGCATGCCAACAACGCCAACCAGGCGATGGACCGCATCGTCAACTTCTTCCCGGAAGACCGCCGCAACCAGCTGCTGATGGACCTGTCGCTGAACCTCAAGGGCGTGGTCGCGCAGCAGCTGGTGCCGTCGCCCGATGGCCGCTCGCGCAAGGTGGCGATGGAGATCCTGCTGGGCACGCCGCTGGTGCAGGACTACATCCGCGACGGCGAGATCCACAAGCTGAAGGAAGTGATGAAGGACTCGGTCCAGCTGGGCATGAAGACCTTCGACCAGAGCCTGTTCGAGCTGTACCAGGCGGGCGAGATCAGCTACGAGGACGCACTGCGCTACGCCGATTCGCAGAACGAAGTGCGCCTGCGCATCAAGCTCAGCCAGGGCGGCGACGCCCGCACCCTGTCGCAGGGGCTGGATGGCGTGGAGATCTCCGAGATCCGGTGACCTGGGTATTCCGTAGCGTCGAGCCTGCTCGACTGTTCTTGTCGAGTCGAGCAAGCTCGACGCTACGGGCGGGCGGCTCCGCGCATTGATGAATTCCAGTCATGACCAACTGCAATGCTGCCCATTCAATCCGTGGGCTCTGCAGGCGTATCGTCAGCGCTCCCCCTCTGGAGCACGACGATGCAGACACGTGAACTCGGCCGCAGTGGCCTGAAGGTTTCCGCCCTCGGCCTGGGCTGCATGGGCCTGAGCCATGGCTACGGCCAACCGGTGGAGCGGGGCCAGGGCATCGCCCTGCTGCAGGCCGCCGTCGAGCGTTGCGTGACCTTCTTCGACACCGCCGAAGTGTACGGCCCTTACACCAACGAAGACCTGCTCGGCGAGGCGCTGGCGCCGTACCGCGACAGGCTGGTGATCGCCACCAAGTTCGGCTTCAAGGATGCGCGCGTCGATACCGGGCTGGACAGCCGTCCCGAGAACATCCGCGCGGTGGCCGAGGCCAGCCTCAAGCGCCTGCGCACCGACCATATCGACCTGTTCTACCAGCACCGCGTCGACCCCAACGTGCCGATCGAAGATGTCGCTGGCACCGTTCGCGACCTGATCGCCGAGGGCAAGGTAGGCCACTTCGGCCTGTCCGAGGCCAGCGCCGCGACCGTTCGCCGTGCGCATGCGGTGCAGCCAGTGGCCGCCGTGCAGAGCGAGTACTCGCTGTGGTGGCGTGAGCCGGAGCGCGAACTGTTGCCGACGTTGCAGGAACTGGGCATTGGTTTCGTGCCCTTCAGCCCGCTCGGCCGTGGCTTCCTGACCGGCGCGATCAACGCCGATACCACCTTCGACGCCAACGACTTCCGCAACACCGTACCGCGTTTTGAAGTGGAGGCGCGTCGTGCCAACCAGGCGCTGGTTGACCGCATCAGCACGATCGCTGCCGCACGTGGCGCGACGCCGGCGCAGGTAGCGCTGGCTTGGCTGCTGGCGCAGGCACCGTGGATCGTGCCGATTCCGGGCACGACCAAAGTCCATCGCCTGGAAGAGAACCTGGGCGCGGCCGACCTGCAGCTGGCACCGGAGGACCTGCAGCGCATCGCGCAGGCACTGGACGAAGTGTCGATTGTCGGTGAGCGCTACAACGCGCAGCGCGCGGCGCAGGCCAAGGGCTGACCGCCAGGTGGGTGCGGACCGTTGGTGGTGGGTGCGGACCGTTGGTCCGCACTCCTCAACTCCCCATCGGCCCGCGCAGCGCATCAAGCACCGTCCGCATCGCCACGGTGACGTGGCGGCGTGACGGGTAATACGCGTAGTAGCCATCGAAGTGCGGGCACCAATCGTCCAGCACGGATTGCAGGCGGCCATCGTCCAGCATCGGCTGCACCTGGTCTTCCGGCAGCCAGGCCAGCCCGCTGCCGGCCAGTGCAGCCGCGCGGGTCATGCCCATGGTGTTGAAGGTCCACTGACCGGTCACGCGCACGCTCAGTTCGTTGCCGTCCTGGCCGAAATCCCACGGCATCAGTCCGCCATGCGTAGGCAGGCGCAGGGTGATGCAGTTGTGGTTGGCCAGGTCGTGCGGATGCCGTGGCACCACATGCTGGCGGAAGTAGCTGGGCGCACCGACCACGCGCATGCGCAGCGGTGGGCTGACCGGTACCGCGATCATGTCGCGCGCCAACCGTTCGCCGAGGCGGATGCCGATGTCGTAGCGCTCGGCGACGATGTCGGCCAGCCCGTAGTCTGCAGCCAGTTCCACCTTCAGGTCCGGGTACTGCTGCAGCAATGGCGCCAACCGCGGCCAGGCGATGTATTCGGCGGCATGGCCGGTGGCATTGATGCGGATGGTGCCGGCCGGGCGTTCGCGGTACTCGGCCAGTGCGGCCAGTTCGTCCTCGATCTCGGCCAGGCGCGGGGCGAGGGTCTCGAGCAGGCGCGCACCGGCTTCGGTGGTGGACACGCTGCGGGTGGTGCGGGTCAGCAGGCGCACGCCGAGGCGCTCTTCCAGGCCGCGCATGGCATGGCTGAGCGCGGACTGGGAGACACCCAGCTGGGCGGCGGCCCGGGTGAAGCTGCCTTCGCGGGCAACGTGGACGAAGGCCTGCAGGTCGTTGAGATTTTCACGGGGCATGACGGGATGATACGGCCGGGCTGCGCCCGGCACCCGCCGAAACAACGTCAATGGCAACGTCAAAAGCTGGCTTCCTGAGGGGAGGCGGGGTGGCTCAGGTTGCGGGGGACGGCGCAAGTACGTCCATGTAGCCTCGGTCGCGCCATCCATGGCGCTCACGCCCCCGCACCCTGAGCCGCCCCGCCTTCGACATTTTCCCGCGAGCTGTTGGAACGGCTCCGACCCCATTCTGTGTAGGCGTGTGGGGATGTCGATTTCAGGGACTGTGGTTCGTCGAATGAATGACTTCAACGGGAGCTGCACATGAGCGCTGACACCAAGCCGAAAGGCCCGGCCTCGTACTTCCCCTCCATCGAGAAGACCTACGGTCAGCCGGTGGCGCACTGGTTCGGCCTGCTGGCCGGCAAGAAGGGCCTGAAACACATGGAGCTGGTCAGTTTCCTGAAAGGCGAGCATGGGCTGGGCCATGGCCACGCCAACGCGTTGGTGGCGCACCATCTGGCCGGAAAGGGCTGAGCAGGCAACCCGGCGCTGAACGGTCGTGTGGGGGTCAGGCTACACGGCCTCCGGGGTCAGGCAGACTGGGCGTTCATCCCGAGGCAGGACGCCCTCATGCAGGTCACGCTGGACGCGATCACCGTCGACAACTACGAAGCCGTGTGCGACCTCGACGTCAGTGAGGCGCAGCAGGATTTCGTCGCCGGCAATACCTGGTCGCTGGTGCAGGCCGCATTCCATCCCGGCTACCAGACCCGCGCCATCCAGGCCGATGGCGAGCTGGTCGGGTTCTTCATGTGGGTGCCGGAGACGCCGCAGCGCATCTCGATCTGGCGCTTCATGGTCGATCAGCGCTGGCAGGGGCGTGGCATCGGGCGGCGCGCGCTGGAACTGGCGCTGGCGCAGATCCGGGACACGCCCGGCCTGGCCGAGATCGAGATCTGCTACAACCCGCGCAATCCGGTGGCGGGCGCCTTCTATGGCAGCTTCGGTTTCGTCGAGACCGGCATGGACGATGATGGCGAGGACATGCTGGCCGTGCTGCCGGTGACGCCTCCGGAATAACCTGAATGGGCGATCGCAGCTGAACGATTTCATCTGCAACTGTCATGCAGATCGTGTCTAATATCGCTCCCCACCTGCTGTTCCCCCACCCGTATGTCCCTTCCCGCCCATGGCCCCGCGCCGTGCGACGACGCTGACGGCCACCTGGTCACCGCTGGTCCGCTGACCCCGCCGCCCGACAGTGCCGGCACCACCGCCGACGAAAAAGCGCTGCGCCACTCGATCGCCGAGGACGTGCAGGGCATGGTGCTGGCCACGATGGTGGCCTCGCTGGGCCTGGCCATCTTCGCCAAGGGTGGGCTGATGATCGGCGGCATGGCCGGCATGGCCTTCCTGCTGCACTACTCAATGGGTTGGAACTTCGGCCTGGTGTTCGTGCTGGTCAACCTGCCGTTCTACTGGGTGGCGCTGCGGCGCATGGGCTGGGAATTCACCCTGAAGACCTTCGCCGCGGTCACCGCCTGTGGCGTGCTGACCGACCTGCTGCCGCGCTGGATCGATTTCTCGCACATCAACCCGCTGTATTCGGCGATCGTCGGTGGTGCGTTGTCCGGCCTGGGCATCCTGTTCTTCATCCGGCACCGTGCCAGCCTCGGTGGTATCGGCATCCTGGCGGTGTACCTGCAGCGCACCCGTGGCTGGAGCGCGGGCAAGGTGCAGATGTCCTACGACGCCTGCCTGATGGTGGCCGCGTTCTTCGTGTTGTCGCCGTCGAAGGTGCTGTACTCGGCGATCGGCGCGGTGGTGCTCAGCCTGGTGCTGATGTTCAACCACCGCCCGGGCCGTTACATGGGCGTGTGACGATTCGACGGTAGTGCCGGCCGCTGGCCGGCAACACCTGCAGCATTCCGAGGCTGCCGGCCAGCGGCCGGCACTACCGGGAGGCCTGCAACCACGGCGGCGACAGCGTCAGCAGCCGCGCATGCACCGGGCAGTCCTCGGCGTGCGCACCGGGCAGGTAGCCCAGGCTCATCAGGAATTCGCCGGTGATCTCGCCGCCGGTGAAGCGGAACGTCTTCTTGAACAGCTTCACCCAGTCGGCCTTGCTGCGCGGATGGTGCGCGTCCAGCCACGCCGCGAAGCTGCCGTGGCTGGCCCGCAGCTGCTGGATCACCTGTGCGTTGTGGATCGCCGCCAGCACCTTCAGCCGGTTGCGGATGATGCCCGCGTCCGACAGCAGCCGTTCGATGTCCTGCTCGGCGTAGGCTGCAACCCGATCCACATCGAAGCCGTCATAGGCCGCGCGGAAGCCCTCGCGCTTCTTCAGGATGGTCTCCCAGCTCAGCCCGGCCTGGTTGATCTCCAGCACCAGCCGCTCGAACAGCTCGCGCTCGTCACGCTGCGGGAAGCCGTATTCGTTTGCGTGGTAGTAGTCGTGCACCGGATGGCCCGGGGCGATGAGGCAGTAACCGCTCATGGAGAAGACTCGTTGGATTCGGGT
Source organism: Stenotrophomonas genospecies 3 (assembly GCF_054473855.1). Lineage (NCBI taxonomy): Bacteria > Pseudomonadati > Pseudomonadota > Gammaproteobacteria > Lysobacterales > Lysobacteraceae > Stenotrophomonas > Stenotrophomonas genospecies 3. Next base: position 119,140 of record NZ_JBTMUR010000010.1, on the reverse strand, counting down.
TCGGGATCGATGGCCACCGCGGGGCGCCCGCCGATGGACAGCATCGGCCAGCGCGGTGGCACAAGCGTGAGTTTGCCGTCACGCAGGGCCTGGTTGATCGCCTCGGCCTGGCCGCTGGCGGCACCGAACAGCGAACCGGCGCGGCGCCACTGGGCATCCCTGCCACGTGCGTACAGCACGCAGTCCGGCCCGCGGTGGGTGTACAGCTCGCACAGCAGTACCTCGGCGTTGCCGTCGCCATCCAGGTCGCGATGCACGATCAGGCAGTCGCGCTCGCTCTGGGCGCAGGATTCGCCATTGATCGCGCGGGTGGCCAGTGCCTGCCACCAATCGTCCGGTGGCGAGCTGGATCCCTTGGCCAGCTTCAGCGCGCGCTGCAGGGCGGCGACGTCCTGCAGACCCTTGTCCAGGCGCTGTCCATCGTCCCAGCGCGAGGTACGTGCCAGCGCGGCAGCGATCACCTGTGGCGCGTTGGCATCGGCGGTGATGGCCGGATCACGCTGCAGCTCGCGCAGCGCCTGCACGCCACGGCGCCCAAGATCGAAGCGCAGCACGTTGACGTCACTGCTGGTGATCGCTGGCGGGTCCGCACGCAGGCGCGCCAACTGGCTGGACAGGGTCAGCCGCACCGGGTCCAGCAGCGGCGAGTTGCCCAGCAATGCCAGTGCCAGCACCGCCCAACACATCCAGCGGTTGACCGGCTCCAGCGTCTGCAGCCAGCGGCCCTGCCGGCGCACTACCGCCAGCGCGTAGCCCAGTGCATAGCCGGCCACGGCCAACGCGATCAGCACCGCCCAGAAGCGGTCCAGGGTCCAGCCGTACTGCACCACGCGCAGGCCCAGTGCATACAGCGCCAGCACCGCATAGACCGGCAGCGCCAGCAGGCTGGCCTCGACCAGCCGGCGCAGCACGACGGGGTAGGGCGCGGTGTCGTCGCCTTGCTGGTAGACCGCATTGGTGAATGACACCAGCAGCAGCGACAGCACCAGCAGCAGGCTGGCGGCCGAGCGGGTCTTCCACAGCGGCTCCAGCCCGGTCAGCGGCAGGCTCAGCACGAACAGCACGGCGATGAACGAGAGCAGCGGCAGCAGCCCGCGGCAGATCGCGAACAGCACCTGGCGGGTGATCTGGATCGCGCGGTGCTGGGTGCGCCCGATCAGCACGCCGAACCCGGCCAGGCTGCCGGTGGCCAGCGCGATGAACGCGTCCTGCCGGAACAGGTCGCGGAAGATGGTCACGTCGAGCAGCTGGAACAGCGCCGCCCACAGCCACAGCAGCAGCCAGGTCAGCCCGGTGAACAGCGCCGCCAGGGCCAGGGTCAGGCCGTTCTGCCAGGCGCGCTCGAACAGCTCCGGATAGCTGGCGCGCCAATGCCCGTGTTGCAGCTGGAACTGCCACCAGGGCAGGGCCACGAACACTGCTACGGCCATGCCCACGGTCAGCGGGAACTGCAGCGCGCCCGATTCCAGTGCGGTCTCGCCGTTGAGGTTCCAGCCGATCCAGGCGGCCAGCGCCAGCACCACCGCCGAGCCGAGCGCGGCCTGCAGCCACAGGCGGCGCTGGCCCAGCTCGACCAGGCTCAGCGCCACCGCGCTGGGAATGGCCAGCACCCAGGCATACCAGCAGTAGCGCCAGCCGATATCGCGGAACGGCCACGCATCGGACAGCTCCTGTGCGGCATACAGCATCAGGCCCTGCAGCAGCGCGATCAGGACGATGGCGCTGCGTGCCGGCAGGGTCAGGGGCGATGAAGACTGCATCGATGACCTTCCATGGCAAAGCACCATCCTAGCCCATCGCGGTTCGGCACCATCGCGCGACCATCCCGCCCCCAGCAGGTAGAATGGGGCCATGCCTGTTACGCCGACTTCCCTTGCCGATCACCTGCTCGTCGCGCTGCCGTCGCTGCTCGACGCGACCTTTGCCCGCAGCGTCGCGCTGATCTGCCAGCACGACGAGAACGGGGCGATGGGCGTGCTGGTCAACCAGCCTTCCGAGTACACGCTGGGCGAAGTGCTTGCGCAGATGGACATCACCACCGGTGATGGCGACCTCCAGGCGCGCATGGTGCTCAACGGCGGCCCGGTGCATCCCGAGCGCGGCTTCGTCATCCATGACGACGCGCGGGCGTGGGATTCCAGCCTGACCGTGGGCGACGGCCTGTACCTGACCACCTCGCGCGACATCCTCGAAGCGATGGCGCGCGGCGAAGGCCCGGCCAATGCCGTGGTCACCCTCGGCTGTGCCGGTTGGGGTGCAGGGCAGCTGGAAAGCGAGCTGTCCGAGAACAGCTGGCTGACCGTACCGGCCGACGCCGAGCTGGTGTTCCAGCTGCCGCTGGAGCAGCGCTGGCAGGGTGCAGCCTCGCGTATCGGTGTGGACCTGTTCCGGCTGACCGACTACAGCGGCCATGTCTGAGCCCATCGCGCCCGCGCCGGATTCTGCTGCCCCGGCCATCCGCCGTGATGGCACCGTTCTGGGTTTCGATGTTGGCTCGCGGCGTATCGGCGTGGCCATCGGCAGTGCCTTCGCTGCGCATGCGCGCGCGGTGGCGGTGGTCGATGTGCACGGCAACGGCCCGGACTGGACCGCGATCGAACGCCTGCTCAAGGAATGGAAGCCCGACGGCCTGGTGGTCGGCGACCCGCTGACCCTGGACGGCCAGGACCAGCCCAACCGCAAGCGCGCGCAGGGCTTTGCCCGCCAGCTGCGGGAACGTTTCAAGCTGCCGGTGGTGATGATCGACGAGCGTTCCAGCTCGGTCGAGGCCGCCCGCCGCTTCGCTGTCGAGCGCGCCGAAGGGCGCAAGCGCCGCCGTGATGCGGCCGCCCTCGATGCCGTTGCCGCGGCGGTGATCATCGACCGTTGGCTGTCGTCGCCGGACGACGCCACCCCCATTCCCTGACTGCCCGACACCGCCATGACCGCCCAGCAACTCGATGCCTCCGGCCGCCTGCGCCACCTGCTGACCCTCGAAGGCCTTCCGCGCGACACCCTGCTGCAGCTGCTTGACCGGGCAGGGCAGATCCGCGACGCCGCGGTCGGTCGTGTCGGCAACAAGCGCCACGTGCTGGCCGGTTCGGCGGTGTGCACGCTGTTCTTCGAACCGTCCACGCGCACCCGCAGCTCGTTCCAGCTGGCCGCGCAGCGCCTGGGCGCCGACGTACTGAACTTCGATGCATCGACCTCGTCCACGCGCAAGGGCGAAACCGCCTGCGACACGCTGCGCAACCTGGAGGCGATGGGCGTGCGCGGCTTCGTGGTGCGCCACCCCGATGATGGCGCCGTGGCCGCACTGGCCGAGGCAGCGGGTGAGGGCACTGCACTGATCAACGCCGGTGACGGGCGCAGCGCGCACCCGACCCAGGGCCTGCTGGACATGCTGACCCTGCGCCAGGCCAAGGGCCCGGATTTCTCGAAGATGAAAGTGGTGATCGTCGGCGACGTGAAGCACTCGCGCGTGGCCCGCACCGACCTGCATGCGCTGCGCACGCTGGGCGTGGGCGAGATCCGCGTGTGCGGCCCGAAGTCGCTGCTGCCGGACGACGAGACCCTGAAGGGCTGCGTGGTCGGTGATGATTTCGACGCGATGCTGGAAGGCGTCGACGCGCTGATGATGCTGCGCCTGCAGCGCGAGCGCATGGAAGAAGGCCTGGTGCCGTCGCTGGAGCAGTACCACGCGCAGTACGGCCTGACCAACGAACGCCTGGCCCGCGCCGGCAAGGATGCCGCGGTGCTGCATCCAGGCCCGATCAACCGCGGCGTGGAAGTGACCGACGAGGTGGCCGACGGCCCGCAGTCGTGGGTGCTGCGCCAGGTCGCCAACGGCGTCGCCGTGCGCATGGCCGTGCTGGAAACGCTGCTGGGCTGATCGCCGCTCTGGTGGGTGTCAACCTTGGTTGACACACTCACCGCTCGGCTTGTCCGCGCACCGCTTTGGTAGATGCCAACCTTGGTTGGCACTATCCACCGGAGCTCATGTCATCGGGCAGATCACATGATGCCCCAAGCTCCCATTCGCACCATGCATGGGGATATTGCCCCAACCGCGACGTCAGCCCGGCCCTGATCGGATTTCCCATCAGGTACATCGCATGTCGGTGCAACGATTCGTCCGAGCGGATCGCATGATCGAGATAGCAGGCCTGCCAGAAGCGCCCGACTCGCCCCAGCAGCCGGTTTGCCTGCTGGGCTGTGCGCGACTTGAAACGCTTCATGACGGTTTCCAGTGACCCGGCGCGCAGTTCGACCAGCCAGTGAATGTGGTCGGGCATGACCACGTAGGCAATCGAGCGGGTGAAGCCTTCCTGATCAAGTCGCTGGAATTCGCGCACTGCCAAGGCGGCCACTGCGGCGTTGGTGAAGAGCGGTGCGCGGTCATGGACGACTGTGGTGAGGATATAGCTGAGGCCGACGCTGGAGCGACGACCGAGCAGGAGACGTGTGTTCTGCATGGAGCAAGCATGGATGGGCCTGCTTCCAGTGAACATCGGGGAATGGCTTGGTTTCAGGTAGGCCAGTGCCAACCAAGGTTGGCAACTACCAGAGCAGTCAATGCCAACCAAGGTTGGCAACTACCGGAGCAGTCAATGCCAACCAAGGTTGGCAACTACCGGAGCAGTCAATGCCAACCAAGGTTGGCAACTACCAGAGCAGTCAGTGCCAACCAAGGTTGGCAGCTACGAGAAACTGCGGTTCAGCGCTTCTGCGCGAACAGCCACGCCCACATTGCCGGGTCGGCGTAGGTAGCGTCCCAGGCATTGTGATTGCCTTCCGGGTACTCGGTGTAGCGCACGTCGCGTGCAGCGGCGCTCTGGAATGCGCTGTGCAGCCTGCGGTCGTCATCCGGAGGCACCACGTCGTCCAGCGCGCCGTGGAAGATCCAGACCGGCGTGTGCTGCAGGCGCTGCGCGATCACGGCATACGGATCGGTTTCCTGGACGACCTGCTCGACGAACAGGGTCGGACGCTTTGCGCGTGGTGCAAGTACTGCGCCGCACACGGGGACGATCGCGGCAAAGCGGCGCGGGTCGTCCAGGGCGATGTTCCAGCTGCCGTAGCCGCCCATCGACATGCCGGTCAGGTACTGCCGTGCCGGGTCGGCGCCGAATTCGGCGATCGTCGCGTCCAGCGCGGCAACGGCCGCACGGTTGTTGCGGCCGCTCCATTCCTCATGGCCCGGTACCTGTGGAAACACCACCAGGGCAGGGAAGTCGGGATGCTCGCGCAGATAAGGCCCCAGCCCGGCGTGGGTCTGCTTGATACCATCGGCGCCGCGCTCGCCCGAACCGTGCAGGAACAGGATGACCGGGACGTTGGAGGTTGCGGGCGTCTGCCCACCAGGGCTGCGGGCCTGCAGGCCCGCGGGAATGAACACCTGGTAGTAAGCCGTGTGCCCGTCCACCTTCACCGCACGTGCTTCGAAGCGGCCACGCGCGCTGTCCGGCAGCGAAGTGCAACCGCTCATCATCAGAAGGGCCAGCAATGGCAGCCAGCGCGACAGCAAACGGACCATGGGGTTTTCCGAAGCGGCGAGAACGCCTGCATCGTAGTCCGCCAACGTCGGCCCGGCATCATGCGCCGCGTCACTGCGGGCGCGGGAAGCTGGCGATGATGTCCAGCTGCTCCTGTGCCTCGGCATTGCCTTCGGCGGCCGCAGCCTGCACCTGCGCCATATCCGGATGCAGCACCACCAGCAGTGGGTTCTCGCAGACCGGGCAGTCGTACTCGGTGGCGTCCTCGTCCAGCTCCATCTCCATGGCACGCGAGCTGCCCTTCCATTCGCAGGCCGGGCAGGTGTGCTGCTGGTCGCGCCAGCCGGGCTGGAAGTAGTTTTCTATCGTTGTTGCCATGGGTGTTCCCGTTGAGTGGGGTCCGAGCCCCGCTTGGCGGGGCCCGATCCTTGATGCGGTCAGTGCAGCAGCACCAGGGTGGCCAGGCCGAGGAAGGTGAAGAAGCCCATCGAGTCGGTCACGGCGGTCAGGAAGATGCCGCTGGCCAGCGCCGGGTCGAAGCCGAAGCGTTTCAGGGTCAGTGGCACCAGCACGCCGGCCAACGCGGCGAACAGCAGGTTGCAGGTCAGCGCGATGGCGATCACCGCCGACAGTCCGGGTGAATGGAACCAGGCCAATACGATCAGGCCCAGTACCGAGCCCAGCATCACGCCGTTCAACAAGGCGACCCGCACTTCCTTCCACAGCAGCGTGCGCGCGTTGGAGGCGCCCACCTGGCCCAGCGCCAGGCCGCGCACCATCAGCGCCAGCACCTGGGTGCCGGCATTGCCGCCGAGGCCGGCGACGATCGGCATCAGCACCGCCAGCGCCACCAGCTTGTCGATGGTGCCCTCGAAGTGGCCGACCACGCTGGACGCCAGGAATGCCGTGCACAGATTGACCGACAGCCACATCAGGCGGCGGCGCATGGCGCGCCAGACCGGGCTGAACAGATCCTCGTCCTCGTCCAGGCCGGCGGCGCCAAGCGCCTGGTGCTCGGCCTGTCCACGGATGATGTCGACCACGTCATCGATGGTGATGCGGCCGACCAGGATGTTGTTGTCGTCCACCACCGGCGCGGAGATCCAGTCATGGTCGGAGAACTGGCGGGCGACCTCCTGGTCGCTTTCGCCGACATCGATCGCCGGTTGCTCGTCGTCGATCAGGCGGTTGATCGGGGTGGTGTCCTCGTGGGTCACCAGTGCCGCCAGCGACACCCGGCCGAGGTATTGATGGCGACGGCTGACCACGAACAGATGATCGGTGTGGTCGGGCAGTTCGCCACGCAGGCGCAGGTAGCGCAGCACCACGTCAACGTTGACGTCGGCGCGCACGGTCACCACGTCCGGGTTCATCAGGCGGCCGGCGCTGTCCTCGGGGTAGGACAGCACCTGCTCCAGGCGCTCGCGGTTCTCGCGGTCCATCGACTTGAGGACTTCGTCGATGACCGTGTCCGGCAGGTCTTCGACCAGGTCGGCCAGATCGTCGATGTCCAGGTCTTCGACCGCGGCGATGATCTCGTCCGGGTCCATGTCGGCGAGCAGGCTCTCGCGCACGTCGTCGCCGACGTGGACCAGCACCTCACCGTCATCTTCCGGATCGACCAGGCCCCAGACCACCTCGCGCTTGCCCGGCGGCAGCGATTCGAGCAGGTTGCCGATCTCGGCCGGGGCCAGGGTGTTGACCAGGCGGCGCACCGGGCCCAGCCGACCGCTGTCCAGTGCGTCGGACAGCATCCGCAGTTGGCGCGCAGTCTTGTCGTGGCGTACAGCTTCAGCCATCGCAGCTCCCGCGGGATAAGAAAAGCCGCGATCCCGGCAAGGATGCGGCAACAGGGGTGTTCAGCGCGTCATTATCGCAAGGGGATGTTTCAACGCATAGCCGCCGGGCGGTGGTAGTGCCGGCCGCTGGCCGGCAAGCGGCCCCATCGAAGGCCATGAGGTTGCCGGCCAGCGGCCGGCACTACCCTTGGCGCTCAGGGCGTATCCGCCACCAGCGCCAGCCAGCGCTCGATCGCGCGACGGTCGCGTGCGGCCAGCAGCTTCGGTGCGCGCGCGCGCAGCGCGGCCAGGTCGGCCTCGCGGATCGCGCGGCGCACCTCCAGCAGTGTGCCGGGGTGCAGGCTGAATTCGCTCAGGCCCAGCGCCAGCAGCAGCGGAGTCATCCGTGCATCACCGGCCATCTCACCGCAGACCGCCACCGGAATGCGATGCCGCGCGCCGGTCTCGATCACCATCTGCAGCAACCGCAGCACGGCCGGATGCAGCGGCGAATACAGCTCGCCCAGTGCCTCGTTGTTGCGGTCAGCGGCCAGCAGGTACTGCACCAGGTCGTTGGTGCCGATCGACAGGAAGTCGACCAGGTCGATGAAGCTCTCCAGCGCCAACGCCGCAGCGGGCACCTCGATCATCGCCCCCAGCGGCACATGGTCGGACACCATGTGGCCTTCGCTGCGCAGCTGCTCGGTCAGCTTGAGCATGCGTCGGCGCACCGCCAGCAGTTCCTCGCGGGTGCTGACCATCGGCACCAGTACGCGCAGCTTGCCGTAGGCCGAGGCGCGCAGGATCGCGCGCAGCTGGGTGTCGGCCACCTTGGGCCGTGCCAGCGACAGGCGTACGCCGCGCAGTCCCAGGGCCGGGTTTTCTTCGTTGCTCAGGGTCAGGCCGGTGCGGTCGGCCTTGTCCGCGCCCAGATCGAGCGTGCGGATGGTGACCGGTCGCCCGCTCATGCCCAACGCGGCATCGCGGTAGGTCTGGAACTGTTCTTCTTCGTCCGGCAGCTCGTTGCGCTGCAGGAACAGGAATTCGGTGCGGTACAGGCCCAGCCCCTGCGCGCCCAGCGCATGCGCCTGGGTGACGTCCTCCAGCGATTCGGCATTGGCCAGCAGGGCGATGTCGACCTGGTCGCGGGTACGGCTGGGTTTGCTGCGCAGGCGGCCGAGCTCGCGCTGCTCGCGCGCATGTTCTTTCAGGCGCGCGCGGTAGTCGCGCAGGTTGTCGGCCTGCGGGTTGGCGGTGATGCTGCCGTCGGCGCCATCGATGATCAGCACGTCGCCATCGGCGATGCGGCTGAGCAGCTGCGGCACGTTGACGATCAAGGGCAGGTGCAGGCTGCGCGCCAGGATCGCACTGTGCGACAGCGCGCTGCCGGCGGCGGTGACGATGCCGACCACGCCCTGCGCCTGCAACTGGGCAAGCTCGGAGGGCGCGATGTTGTCGCAGACCAGGATTTCACCGGCCAGGCCTTTCATCACCTCCGGGCGTTCGGGCTGCAGGAAGGCGTGGATGCGGCCGATCACATGGTCGAGGTCGTCCATGCGGCTCTTCAGATAGGCATCGTCCATGCCATCGAAGACCTTGGCCAGGCGGTCACGCTGCAGGCGCAACGCATAGCCGGCGCTGTAGGGGCCGCTGCGGATCAGTTCGTCCAGCCCGAACAACAGCTCGGGGTCGTCCAGCAGCAGGGCATGCAGGTCGAGGAACTCGCCCACTTCCTGGTTCAGGGCGCCATGCAGGCGCTGTCGCAGTTCGTGCATTTCGGTGCGCGCGGCATCCACCGCGCGGTGCAGGCGGGCCAGCTCGGCCTCGACCTGATGGGCGGCGACGCGCTGCTCGGCCACTTCCAGCGCATGTGGCAGGCGCACCCGCGCCCGGCCCATCGCCGCGCCACGGGCAGCACCGTGCCCGGCCAGCAGCTGTACCGGCCGCTGGCCGGAAGGGACCTGGCCGGCGCGCGCGCGCGGCACGCTCAGCTGTCCTCGTCGAAGCGGCGTTCGAACAAGCCGACCACCGCTTCCATCGCGGCGGCTTCGTCCTCGCCGTTGATGCGCACCGTGACCGGGGTGCCCTGGCCGGCGGCCAGCAGCATCACGCCCATGATGCTCTTGGCGTTGATCTCACGGCCCTTGGCGGCCATGGTCACGTTGCAGCGGAACGGCGCCAGGGTCTGCACCAGCTTGGCGGTGGCCCGGGCGTGCAGGCCCAGGCGGTTGCTCACGGTGAGTTCTCGTTCAAGCATCGTCGACTATCGCTCCATTACGGGTACCCGCCGCGGCTGTGGCGGGCAGTTGATCCAGTCCCTGTTCCGGATAATTCATCACCCGCAGCAACATCGGCAGGCTCAGCGCCGACACCCGGCGAACCGGGGTCCCCAGCCGGGCCAGCTGCCCGGCAAGGTTGGCGGGGCTGGCGCCGTACAGGTCGGTCAGGATCAGCACGCCTTCACCATTGTCGACCCGCCGCAGAGCGGCTGAGGCGAGCGGGAGCAGGGCGTCCAGGTCTGCGTCGAACGGTACTTCGAAAGCTTCGGTTTTCAGCGGCAATTGCCGCAGGAGCCGGGTCGCCACGTCTAGCAGGGCGGTCCCGACCCCGGGATGTGTTACGAGGAGAATGCCACAGGTCATTACTGCACGTTAACAGGTCAAGGTGAATTGGCGATAGCAGCAGATGAGGGGCACTGTGTCCCGTATTCAGTGTTGCTCGGGCCGGAGCCCATTTCCGTTGGAAAAGGATCCGACCCCATCCGTTTTTCGGTGCCTGACCGGGATTCATCCACGCATGGCGTGGATCTACCGTGTCGACCAAGGTCGACACCTACCAACAGCACACGGAATCTGTCAGAGGCGGGGCGGTGAGGGTAGGCAGGACCGTTGGCGCCATGGATGGCGCCATCGAGCCCCCAGGGGTGAGGGCGCTTTGCTTGCGAAGCACTGCTTCGCAAGCGCCCGAGCGCACAGCCGCCAGCGGCTGGGCCGGACCGCGGAGCGGGGTTTACGGCGTGTCCTGCCTACCCTCACCGCCTCGCCATCCCTCGGAATGCCGCTTTTGCTGTTGCTGTTGCCGGCCAGCGGCCGGCACTACCAGCGGGTGCCGGCCGCTGGCCGGCCCCCCTCAATCCTGTTCGCGGTGGTAGGTCGCCACGTCTTCCCAGCCCATCTCGCGGGCATGCCGGGCCAGGCGCTCGGCCAGGAACACCGAACGGTGCTTGCCGCCGGTGCAGCCGAAGGCCACGGTCACATAGCTGCGGGTGCCATCCCCCAGCTTCGGCAGCCAGGTATCGAGGAAATCCATCAGCTGGGTCAGGTAGCGCTGCACGTCCGGCTGCGCTTCCAGGTAGTCGCGCACACCCGGTTCGCGGCCACTCAGCGCACGCAGATCCGGGTCCCAGTGTGGATTGGGCAGCACCCGCGCATCGAACACGAAGTCAGCCTCGGCCGGCACGCCGCGCTTGTAGGCGAACGATTCGAACAGCAGCGACAGGCCGGTGGCATGGTCCATCGTGAACTCGGTGATGATCCGCCGCCGCAGCTGATGCACGTTGAGATTGCTGGTATCGATCACCGCATCGGCCTCGCGGCGCAGCGGTGCGGTCAATTCACGCTCACGCGCGATCGCTTCGGGCAGCGACAGGCCCAGCTGGCTCAGTGGATGGCGGCGGCGGGTGTCGGCGTAGCGTTTGAGCACGGCCTCGTCGCTGGCCTCGAAGAACAGCACCTTCACTTCCACGCCGGCATCGGTGGCCAGCTGCCGCCAGTCGCCCAGCTGGCTCAGGTCGGCCTGGCCGCGCACGTCGATGCCTACGGCCAGGCGGCGTGGTGCGCTGCCGTCGTGGTTGGCCAGCAGGCTGCGCACGAAGTCGGGCAGCAGATTGATCGGCAGGTTGTCCGAGCAGTAGTAGTCCTGGTCCTCGAAGGTCTTCAGGGCGACGGATTTACCCGAGCCGGACAGGCCGCTGACGATGATCAGGGTCGGGGCGGAGGGGGTGACGGTGCTCATGGACAGGCTCTTCGAAGGACAGGGGAATCAGGGTGTTCGCCGTTCCAGCAGGTTGCTGTGGCGGGCGATGAACATGGCCGCCGGGTCGATGCCCTTGGTGCGCAGGATGTGCAGGCGGGTCGCGGCCTCGGTCAGCACGGCCAGGTTGCGGCCGGGCATCACCGGCAGGGTGATCAGCGGTACATCCAGGTCCAGCACATGGCGGGTGCCCGAGTCGCCGGTCAGGCGCTCGTAGCCATGCGGGGTGGGTTCGGTCATCGGCTTGGTCAGGTGGACGATCAGCCGAAGGTACTTGTTCTTCTTTACAGCCGTGTCGCCGAACATCTCGCGCACGTTCAGCACGCCCAAGCCGCGCACTTCCAGCAGGTCCTGCAGCAGTTCGGGGCAGGTGCCATCGAGCACGTCGGGCGCGATCTGGGTGAATTCGGGGGCATCGTCGGCAACCAGGCGGTGGCCGCGGCTGAGCAGCTCCAGCGCCAGCTCGCTCTTGCCCGATCCGGCCTCACCCGTGATCAGCACGCCGATGGAGTAGATCTCCATGAACACGCCATGCAGGATCACCCGCGGCGCCAGCGTGCGCGCCAGGTGGTAGGACAGGTGGTTGAGCAGTTCGTGGCCGCGCTTGGGCGACAGCCACAGCGGCGTGCCGGATTCATCAGCGGCGGCACGCAGGTCTTCCGGGCAAGCCTGGTTGCGGGTCAGCACCAGCGCCAGCGGGTGCGACTGCATGATCTTTTCGATGGTCTCCCAGCGCTGGCGCGGTTCCAGCGCATCCAGCCAGGACAGTTCCTCGGTGCCCAGGATCTGCACCTTGTTGGGGTAGATCGCATTGAGATAACCAGCCAGCGATGGACGCCGCGAGACCGTGTTGCCGGCCTCCAGCTCGCGCTTCTCGCCGGACTTGCCGGCAGCCCAGCGCAGCCCCAGCCGCTCGCGCTGCTGTTCGAACAGTTCACGGGCGGTGATGCTGGTATTCATGCGGCACTCGCAGGTGGGGTCATGTCCAGCGCCTCGCGCAGCGCCCGGGCATCGCCCGCTTCGCGCAGGGCCTGGCGGATGTCGGGCGCCGAAAACAGCTCGGCCAGCTCGGACAGCAGCATCAGGTGCTGGTGGGTGTAGTGGGCGGGGACGGCCATGGCGAACACCAGGTCCACCGGCTCGTCGCCACCGAAGTCGACCGGGGTGGCCAACCGCAGCAGGGCGCCGCGGGGGCGGTCCAGGGTTGGCGCGCGGCCGTGGGGAATGGCGATGCCGTGACCGATCGCGGTGCTGCCCAGCGCTTCGCGCTGGCACAGGTTCAGATAGATCTGTTCGGCGTTGGCCTGGCGGCAGGCCAGCAACCCGGCGGCGGCCTGCAGGACGCTGTCGCGGTCGGTGGCCGTGCAGAGCTGGGTCTGCACGGCCGCCAGGAGGTCAGTCAGGGGCATGTCTGCGGGGAACGGTGGCGATCAGCCACCATTGTCGCCCACCGGCAGCGGTGCGTGCTGCTGTTTTTTCTCCTTGTGCTTGATCACCAGACGGTCAAGCTTGTCCGCAAGCAGGTCGATCGCGGCATACATGGTCTGGGCATTGGCCTCGGCGTGCAGGGTCTGGCCGGGAATGTTGAGGCTGGCGTCGACGTGGTGTTCGGTCTTCTGCAGCTTGAGGGTCACCCGCGCTTCGCAGTGCTGGTCGAAGTGTTTGCCGATCCGGGCCAGCTTCTCCTCTACATAGGACTGCAGGGCCGGGGTGACTTCGACATCTTTGCCAAACGTTTCGATGCGCATCGGGTTTCTCCTGTGTTCGGATGTGCCAATGAACCTCTCCGCCGGGCGCGGCGGCGCGTCAAGCGATTCTGACCCTTTCGTGCGAGGCGGAAATGTTCATGGCTTCACGATACTTCGCCACGGTGCGTCGCGCTACTGGAATTCCCGACGATTTGAGCAGGTCAGCCAGCTTGGCGTCAGAAAGCGGCTTGCGCGGGTTCTCGTCGTCGATCAGGCGCCGGATCATCGCCTGGATGGCCGTGCTGGACGCCTCGCCACCGCCCTCGGTATCGATGCCCGAGGCGAAGAAGGCGCGCAGCGGCAGGGTGCCGCGCGGGGTACGCACGTGCTTGCGGGCGATCGCACGCGAGACCGTGGATTCGTGCAGGCCGAGCTCGGTGGCGATCTCGCGCAGGGTCAGTGGACGCAGCGCCTGCTCGCCGAATTCGAGGAAGCTGGCCTGCTGCAGGATCAGGCTGCGTACCACCCGCAGCAGGGTTTCGCCACGCTGCTGCAGCCCTTTCAGCAGCCAGCGCGCTTCCTGCAGCTGGGCACGCAGGTAGCCGGCATCGGCGTCGCCACAACGTCGGATCAGCTGTTCGTAGCCGCGGTGGATCACCACCTTCGGCCCGGCATGCGCGGCCAGCGCTGCGCGCCATACGCCGTTCTGCCGCCACACCACCACATCCGGCACCACGTAGGTGTCCTGCGACAGCGGTGCGATCTGCGTGCCCGGGCGCGGGTCCAGCGAGCGCAGCAGGGTGACTGCGGTCTCGACCTCGTCCAAGGGCTGTTTCAGTTCATGGGCCAGCCCGCCGACGCCGCTGCGCGGCAGCCGTTCCAGCGGGCCTGCGGCAATCTGTCGCGCCAGCACCAGGCCGGGCGTGTCACCGGCCAGCACATCCAGCTGCAGCAGCAGGCATTCGCCCAGCGTGCGTGCAGCCACACCGACCGGATCGAAACGCTGGATGCGATGCAGCACGGCGAGGATCTCGTCCTCGTCGGCGTGGATCGCCGGCAACAGGGTTTCGGCGATGGTGGCCAGCGGCTCGCGCAGGTAACCGTCGTCGTCCAGCGCATCGATCAGTGCGGCACCGATACTGCGATCACGCGAGGACAAATGCGACAGATGCAGCTGCCACAGCAGATGGTCGGCCAGTGTTTCGGTTTCGGCTACGCGCTCGGCGGCGCTGCCGGTGTCGTCGTCATCGTCGAAGCTGCCGCCGCTGCCGGCCGCGCTCCAGTCCAGTTCGGCCGGTGCCCAGTCGTCACCGGCATCGGTACGTTCTGCCGGGGCGTCACCGTCGTTGCCATCGCTGCCTTCGTTGCTGGCGCTGCTGCTGTCACTGCTGTCGACCCAGTCCAGCAGCGGATTGCTTTCCACCGCCTGGGCGATCTCCAGCTCCAGCTCGGTGGTGGACATCTGCAGCAGCTTGATCGCCTGCTGCAACTGGGGCGTGAGCACCAGTTGCTGTCCCAACGATGTCTGCAGCCGAGTCTTCATGCCTGTGCCGAAAGGAAGGAGAGGGACCCGGCGCTTGCCGTCACAGCTTGAAGGAATCCCCGAGGTAGACGCGACGCACGTCGGCATTGTCCAGGATCGCTTCCGGCGAGCCCTGGGCCAGCACGGTGCCCTCAGCGAGAATATACGCGCGGTCGCAGATACCCAAGGTCTCGCGCACGTTGTGGTCGGTGATCAGCACGCCGATGCCACGCTGCTTGAGATGGGTGACGATGCGCTGGATCTCGCCGACGGAAATCGGGTCGACGCCGGCGAACGGTTCGTCGAGCAGGATCAGGCGCGGCTGCGCGGCCAAGGCACGGGCGATCTCGCAGCGGCGACGTTCGCCACCGGACAGGCTGGCGCCGAGCTGGTCGGCGACGTGGCCCAGCTGCAGTTCGTCGAGCAGGCTGTTCAATTCACGCTCGCGGCCAGCCGAATCCAGGCCCTCACGCAGCTCCAGCACCAGGCGGATGTTGTCGGCCACGGTCAGCTTGCGGAACACCGACGGCTCCTGCGGCAGGTAACCCACGCCCTGCTTGGCCCGGGTATACATCGGGTCGCCGGTGATGTCCTTGCCGTCGAGCACGATGCTGCCAGCATCGGCGGCAACCAGGCCGACGATCATGTAGAAGCAGGTGGTCTTGCCGGCGCCGTTGGGGCCCAGCAGGCCGACCACTTCACCGGCGTCGAGGGTCAGCCCGAAGTCCTTGACGACTTCGCGCTGCTTGTACTTCTTGCGCAGGCCCTTGGCGACGAGCATTACTTCCTGCTCCCGGCCGGCTGTGCCGGCGTGGTGGCCTTGGGCTGTGCCGCAGGTGCGGCCGGGGTCTTGTTCTTCGGCGGGATGACGGTGCGCACGCGGCTGCCGTCGCCACCGGAGTTCATTTCGCCGGTGCGGGTGTTGTAGACCATGCGCTGGCCGGCATTGGTGCCGCGCGCGCTGGTGACCTTGTAGTTGCCGGTCAGGGTGATGATCTCGGTCTTGATGTCGTAGTCGATGCGATCGGCCAGCGCGTCCATCCAGGTGCCATCATCGAGCTGCTGCTTCATCTTGGCCTGCTTGCCGGTGAACACCACACGCACCGCTTCGCCGTCCTTGAGGTAGATCTCGGCCTCGGACGAGCGCAGGTCCAGCGTGCCCTGGGTGATGATCACGCCCTGCGACAGCACGGTCTTGCCGTCGCCGGTGAGCGTGCCCGACTGGGCGCCGGAATCGATGTGCATGTCTTCGTTGCGGTCGGTGGACTTGGCGAAGGCGGCGCTGGGGACAAGAAGACCGAGCGCGAGTACGGCGGCAAAGGGAATCTTCATCGGGGTCCGTTCTACCGGTGGGGGCCTCCCGGGTGGACCGGGGGCGGGCGGGTGGGGCTGCCGGCCTTGCGCCTGTCCGGAGACGTCGCAGGCTGGCGGCGGAATCAGCGTTTGGGCGTGTAGCGGCCCTTGGACTGGCTGAGGAAATGATACGTGTTGTTCTTCGAATCCACTTCGAAGCCGACACCGGACTGTTCCATGCCCGGGCGGGTCATGGTCACCAGGGCGTCGGTGCGGGCGCGGTTTTCCTTCGGGAACACGTCCAGATGGTCGGTGCGGAAGGTGGTCGGCACCGTGCCCGGGCCGACCGGGCTGTCGCCGGCGACGTTGCCGCGCAGCTTCATCTCGTCGCCCTTGGCGCTGAGCCAGCCGGTCTCGGCACGCAGCGTCCAGTGCCTGCCATCCTTGTCCGGCATCTCGAACAGCGGGGTGGCGATGTTGATGGTCTGGTCGCCGCGCTGGCGCTCCAGCAACGGTGCGCGGAGAGTGGTCGATTCCTTGCCTTGCTCATCCAGGGCGACGATCTGGAAGTCGTGCAGGATGTAATCCACGCCCACTTCCTGGCCGCCACTGGCTGGCCCCTTGTCGCGGTTGCGCAGCGCCGCCCAGCTGCTCAGCAGGGCGGCCAGCAGCAGGCCGATGCCGAGCAGGGTGCGCCAGTTCACGGTCGGCAGGTTCATGCGCCGAACCTCGCCAGCACCGCATCCACATGCCCCTGCGCGGCCAGCAGGATGTCGCACAGCTCGCGCGCGGCGCCACGCCCGCCATTGGCACGGGTCTGCCAGTGCACGCGCTCGGCGATCCACGGATGGGCGTTGGCCGGTGCCACCGCCAGGCCGACCGCGCCCAGCGGCGCCAGGTCCGGCAGGTCATCGCCCATGAAGGCCACCTGTTCCAGGCCGATGCCATGCTGCGCGCACAGCGCCTGCACGCTGGCCAGCTTGTCGCCTACGGCGATCTGGGTGTCGATGCCGAGGTCGGCGCCGCGCTTGAGCGCGGACTGGCTGTTGCGCGCGGTGATCAGCACGGGATGGATGCCGTGCTGCTGCAGCAGTTTCAGGCCCAGGCCATCCTGCACGAAGTACGCCTTGCTCTCGTTGCCGTCCTTGTCGTAGTACAGCCGACCGTCGGTGAGGGTGCCGTCCACGTCGAAGCAGGCCAGGCGGATACGGGCCGCGGCGGCATGCAGGTGGGCAGGGAAGGCGGGCAAGGGGGACCAGGGCATCAGGGCGGCAGGCTCGGTGGGTTCGGGTGGGGCAGTACAGACTGAATGGGGTCTACGGACTGTCGGTTAAACCACCCGGGCCCGCAACAGGTCATGAATGTTCAGGGCGCCGACCGCACGGCCCTGGCCATCGACCACGATCAGGCCGGTGATCTTGTGGGTCTCCATCAGCCGGGCCGCCTCCACCGCCAGCTGGTCGGCGCCGATGGTGCGTGGGTTGCGCGTCATCACATCGGCGATCTTCGCGGTGCGCACGTCCAGCGCGCTGTCCAGCGCGCGGCGCAGGTCGCCGTCGGTGAACAGGCCGATCAGCACGCCGCCGGCATCGACCACGGCGGTCATGCCCAGCCGTTTGCGGCTCATCTCCATCAGCGCTTCACTGAGACTGGCGTCGGCGCCCACGCTGGGCAGGTCGTCGCCGGTGTGCATCACGTCGGTGATGTGCAGCAGCAGGCGGCGGCCGAGGCTGCCGGCCGGGTGTGAACGGGCGAAATCGTCGGCGGTGAAGCCGCGCGCATCGAGCAGGGCCACCGCCAGCGCGTCGCCCATCGCCAGCGAGGCGGTGGTGCTGGAGGTCGGCGCCAGCGCCAGCGGACAGGCCTCGGCCGGCACGCTCACGTCCAGGTGGATGTCGGCGGCGGTGGCCAGGCTGGACTGTGGGCGCCCGGTCATGGAAATCAGCACGTTGCCCTGGCGCTTGAGCACCGGCAGCAGCATCAGCACCTCGTCTGACTCGCCCGAATAGGACAGGGCCAGCACCACGTCGTCCTCGGTGATCATGCCGAGGTCGCCGTGGCCGGCTTCACCCGGGTGCACGTAGAACGCCGGCGTACCGGTGGACGCCAGGGTGGCGGCGATCTTGCGGGCGATGTGCCCGGACTTGCCCATGCCGGTGGCGACCACCCGGCCGCGGCTGGCCAGGATCGCCTGGCAGGCCTGCTGGAACGCCTCGCCAAGGCGGTCGGCCACGGCGTCCAGCGCCTGCCGCTCGATCTCGAAGACGCGGCGGCCGCTGGCGACCAGGCCGGCAGGGTCGACGGAACGGGGGGGCAACAGGGATTCGGCCATGCGGACGCCACGCAGCGGAAGTAGAATGGAGGCACATTTTATTAGGAAAGCCCGTTGGACGCCGACACCATCCGCAATCTGATCGAAACCGGCCTGCCCGGCGCCCGCGCCGACGTGCAGGGCGACGATGGCGTGCATTTCGAAGCGACCGTGGTCTGCGAGGCCTTCGCCGGCAAGATGCCGCTGGCTCGCCACCGCATGGTGTATGCCACGCTGGGCGACCTGATGGGCGGCGCGATCCACGCGCTGGCGCTGAAAACCGTGACCCCGGCCGAAGCCGGCTGAACCGCAGAAGATCCCGAATACATGGCCAAGATCGTTGTGACCGGCGGCGCTGCGCTGCACGGTGAAGTGAGCATCTCCGGCGCCAAGAACGCCGTCCTCCCCATTCTCTGCGCGACCCTGCTGGCCGATGCGCCGGTGGAGATCACCAACGTGCCGCACCTGCACGACGTGGTCACCACGGTGAAGCTGCTGGGCGAGCTGGGCGCCAAGGTCACCATCGACCAGGGCACGCTGTCGCGCGGCAGTGCGATCGTGGTCGACCCGCGTTCGGTCAACCAGCACGTGGCACCGTACGAGCTGGTCAAGACCATGCGCGCCTCGATCCTGGTGCTGGGCCCGCTGCTGGCCCGCTTCGGCGCGGCCGAAGTATCGCTGCCGGGCGGCTGCGCGATCGGTTCGCGTCCGGTCGACCAGCACATCAAGGGCCTGCAGGCGCTGGGTGCCGAGATCGTGGTCGAGAACGGCTTCATCAAGGCCACCGCCAAGCGGCTGAAGGGGGGGCACTTCACCTTCGACATGGTCAGCGTCACCGGCACCGAGAATGTGCTGATGGGCGCGGTGCTGGCCGAAGGCACCACCATCCTCGACAACTGCGCGATGGAACCGGAAGTGACCGATCTGGCGCACTGCCTGATCGCGCTGGGCGCGAAGATCGAAGGCCTGGGCACTGCCCGCCTGGTGATCGAAGGCGTCGAGCGCCTGTCCGGCGGCCGCCATGAAGTGCTGCCCGACCGCATCGAGACCGGCACCTTCCTGGTGGCCGCAGCGATGACCGGTGGCAAGGTCACGGTCAACCGTGCGCGCCCGAACACCATGGACGCGGTGCTGTCCAAGCTGGTCGAAGCCGGTGCGAAGATCGAGACCACCGAAGACACCATCACCCTGGACATGCAGGGCAAGCGGCCGAAGGCGGTCAACCTGACCACCGCGCCGTACCCGGCATTCCCGACCGACATGCAGGCGCAGTTCATGGCGCTCAACTGCGTGGCCGACGGCGTGGGCGTGATCAACGAAACGATCTTCGAGAACCGTTTCATGCACGTCAACGAACTGCTGCGCCTGGGCGCGGACATCCAGGTCGAAGGGCATACCGCCATCGTGCGTGGCAACGAGCACCTGAGCGGCGCGCCGGTGATGGCCACCGACCTGCGCGCCTCGGCCTCGCTGATCCTGGCCGGCCTGATGGCCAGCGGCGATACCACCATCGACCGCATCTACCACCTTGATCGTGGCTACGAGAACATCGAAGAGAAGCTGTCTTCGCTCGGTGCCACCATCCGGCGCGTGCCATGATCCTGCGCGGCAAGTTCAGCCCGCGTCGCAAGGCGCTGCTGGCCCTGGTGCTGATCGTGCTGGCGTGGCTGGGCTATGCCTGGTACGCCAACATCGCCATCACCCAGGGCATCGAGCAGAAGGACATGGACTGGAACGGCGATGGCACGGTCTCGCGTGATGAAATCATCGAGTCGTTCTATGCGGTCGCAGTGAACGACAGCCAGGACGGCAACCGTCATTGCCGCACCTTCGTCTGGCGCAGCACCGGTGAGCAGATCCGCGTGGACTGCCGGACCGAGTTCAAGCCGGCCGAGGAACAGAAACCGGCTGAAGCGAAGAAATAAGAAAACGCCCGCGAAAGCGGGCGTTTCTTTGGGATACACCCATCCACGCATGGCGTGGATCTACTGGAACGTGAAGTAGATCCACGCCATGCGTGGATGACGTGGATCTCCGGTCAGTTCATCGCCTTGATGGTCAGGTCCAGCGCATCGCGGCCGCTCTCACGCTGCAGCATGCGCGCCGGCACCGGGAATTCCGGCACGATCCAGGCGATCAGCTCCTTGTTGCCGTCGGCGCGCGAGACCTTGGTGGCCTCGTAGCTCTTGCCGCCCACGGTGATCGATTCCTTGCCGATCACACGGTACGTCATGTTCTTGATGCGGCCTTCGTCGACCATGCGATAGGTCAGCGGCTTGCCCGCCGCCAGGTCACGGGCGATCGCCAGGTTGATCAGCAGCGCGTCCATGTCACCGGCTTTCAGCGCAATCGGGCCAGCGCGATCCGGCTTGATGTCACCGGTCCAGGTGGCCTGGTTGCTGGTCCAGTTGTAGTTGGCCTGCACGTTGCGCTTCTTCACCAGCAGCGCCGAACGGTCCTGGCTGCTGAGCGGGCGCAGCTGGCCACGCACTTCCTCGAACACCGTGCTCTGGCTGAGGTCGGCCAGCTGGTTCTTCACCTGCAGGCTGTAGCGCCACTTGTTGCTGCCTTCGCTGGCCAGGGTCATGGTGCCGTTGGCCTGCATGCCCATGTAGCTGGCCAGGTAATCGGCCTTGAACGGTTCCAGCGCCATGGCCGGCAGGCTGGCCACGGTCAGGGCAGCGGCTGCGATCCAGGTGAGGGGGCGGGTCAGGGTATTCATGCTCAGACTCCTTGGTATTCGATCAGGCGCAGATCGACGCGGTCTTCGCCGTCTTCGCGTTGCAGGATGCGCACCGGGGTGGGGACACCGTTGGCGATCCAGAGAATGGTTTCGTTTCTGCCACCGTTGGTCCGGTAGACCCGCAGTGCGTTGTAGGACAGGTCGCCGACCTCGACGTTCTCGGTCTGCGGCGCGGCCTGGTAGTCGTGTTCGCGGACCTTGCCCATGTCCACGTAGCGGTAATGCATGGAGGCGCCTGGACGCGCATCGCGCATGATCGCCAGGTTGATCAGCAGCGCGCTCTGGTCGCCTGCCTGCAGCGGGATCGGTTGCGCGCGTTCCTTCTTGACGTCACCGGTCCATTGCGCGGTGCCGGCCTGCCAGTTGTAGGTGCCGACCGCCTTCTTGCCCAGGAACAGGCCCTTGCGCACCGTGCTCTGGCTGAGCGGCGCATACACGCCGCTGCGCTCCTCGAACACTGTGCTCTGTTCGATGTTCAGGCCCAGCACGCTGGCAAAGCCGCGGCGGCCGACCACCTGCATGTCCACCCGCCACTGGCTGCCGCCGGTGTGGGTGACCTGCATGCTGGCATCGCCCGCTTCCTTGCCCTTGTAGAAGGCCTGGTAGGTGGCGCTGAACGGTTGCAGCGGCGGTGGCTCCCAGGCCAGTGCCGGTGGCATCGGTACGGCCGGCGCATCGGCTGGCGGCTGCGCTGCGGGCACGGGTGCCGGCGGGGGGGCGGGCGCCTGTGCCTGGCCCCAGCCCACGCCGGGGAACACGGCAAGCGACAACAGCAATGGAGTGGACAGCAGGGTCGTGGTCTTCATGGAGGACAGGGACCGCAGGAGGGGGCAGGATGCCAGCCCCGCAGTCAGCGGGGCGTGTGCATGGGGACTACCGGTTCAGGTTCCCGGCGGAATCTAGGGCCAACGGGCTAAACAGGGGGTGACCGTCCAGTTGCGGCTGGCCCTCCCGTTCAGCCAGGCGGCCGGCGCACAACAGCTGCAGGGTGGCGATCAGCAGCGGATGCTCCACCGCCAGCACGCGCGCGGCCAGGCTGTCGGCGTCATCGCCGGGCAGCACCGGCACCCGCACCTGCGCCAGCACGGCGCCCGCATCCAGCTCGGGCACGACCAGATGCACGCTGGCACCGTGCTCGGCGTCGCCCGCCTGCAGCGCCCGTGCGTGGGTGTCCAGGCCCTTGTGCAGCGGCAGCAGCGATGGATGGATGTTGACCAGCCGGCCATTGAAGCGCTGTACGAAGGCCGCGCCGAGGATGCGCATGTAGCCGGCGCAGACGATCCAGTCCGGTTGTACTGCGGCCAGCGCATCGCCGAGCGCCTGCTCGTAGCTGGCGCGGTCGCTGAAGGACTTCGGTGCATGCGCCCAGCGCAGGTTCGGTGCGACGCGCTGCAGGGCCTCTGCGGCGGGGCGGTCGGAAAACACGCCGACCACCTCGGCGGGCAGTCGGCCGTCGGCAATGGCATCGAGGATGGCCTGCAGGTTGCTGCCGCGGCCGGAGGCGAGCACGGCAATGCGGGTGGTCGCGGTCACTGCTGGGCGCTCCGGCGGATCAGCGGCCAGATCAGCAGGCTGCCGAGGGTGGCCATCAGCATGTCGGCGTGCGCGTCCCACATGTCGCCCTGCTGCCCGTTGTAGGCCTCGGCAGCATCCGGTGACAGCGCCAGCGCGATGGCCCACTCGAACCATTCGTAGACCAGGCTG
The DNA here is from genome assembly GCF_054473855.1 of Stenotrophomonas genospecies 3. Classification (NCBI taxonomy): domain Bacteria; kingdom Pseudomonadati; phylum Pseudomonadota; class Gammaproteobacteria; order Lysobacterales; family Lysobacteraceae; genus Stenotrophomonas; species Stenotrophomonas genospecies 3. Next base: position 96,595 of record NZ_JBTMUR010000010.1, on the reverse strand, counting down.
GCACACATCACCGTCATCACCGCCAGGGTGAAGGCCTGGCCCAGGCGCAGCGCCGGCCACGCATGACGGGCAAGCTGCAGCAGCGCAGGAGTGAAGCAGACGCCGAACAGGAAGTGGATGAGGCGATCGAAATGGTTGCGCTGCCAGCCGAAGGCCGCATTCGGCGACCAGCCGCTCAGCGTCTGCGCCCAGGCGTCGTAGGGCACGTTGGAATACAGCCAGCGCGCGGCCACGCAGTGCAGGGCGATGAAGCCGCAGATCGCGATGAAGGCACCATTGCCCAGCCAGCCACCGCGACGGTCGACCCACAGCAGCGCGGCCAGCCCGATCACGGTCAGGGTGCTGTGCAGGGCCTGTTCGGTAGGCCACAGCGGGTGGACCCAGCTGATTGCGAACACCGCCAGCACGGCGGCAAAGGCCAGCTTCTTGGGGCCCGAGAAACGGTGGGTGGTGGGCGAAGCGGACGTGGGGAGGGCAGGCGCGGACATGGGAAATCGATCAGGAAAGGACGGGGCGTCTGCCGGCAGGTTCAGACACTGAGGTGGTCGCCGCGGTCGAACAGCGCGGCCATGTCAGGTTTGGACAGGAACACCCAGGCATAGGCGGCCAAGGCCATGCCCAGCGGGCCGGCCAGTACGCCCAGCCACGCCGCGCGCCGGCACCAGGCCAGCCCGGTGCGATGTGACAGCTGGCGCGCGGTATACAACTGCACGAACCCCAGCACGGCCGCCAGCACGGCGATGGACGCATAGACCGTGGTCAGCATCCAGGCATCGTCCAGTCCGCGCGAGTGGGCCACCCATCCGCTGAGGCCAAGGAACGCCACTGTGGCGAACCAATGGAAGCCGGCCAACGCGTAGAACAGCACTTTCAGCGTCTGCAGATGGCTGGTCAGCTGCAGCTGCGCCAGGGTCTGATGCGGCAGCGGCGGCGGATTGCCGGAGGCGGTCATGCGGGCGTGGCGGGAAGGTCGAAGGCGGCCTTCACCTGCGGGCGCAGCAGGGTGATCAGGCTGAACACCCCCAGCACCGTGCCGATGGGGGTGAACAGGCAGGCCAGGCCGGCCGCGATCAGGCACAGCAGGTAGCGGCGTCTCTGGGCCAGGCAGCGGCCGGCATAGGCGACGAACGCGCCCAGGCTGACGCCACCGAATACGGCGACGCAACCGATGAGGGTGAACATCCAGCCGAACAGGCGCTGTTCGGCCGGCGACGACGGCTGGCCGCCGGAATTCATCGGCAGGTTGCCGGTGAGCGCGGTGATGCCCAGCACGATGTGGATGATGAAGATCAGCGAGAACAGCACGATCAGGCCGCCGACCACGTAGTGCGCGATGGCCAGCATGCGCAGGTGGTCGGCATCCTGCGCGTTGAACACCGGTACCGTCGCCAGCGGCGGCGGCACGGGGGCGGGCGACAAGGGGGGCGTTGCGTCCATGCGGGCTCCTGGGTTGTCGGGATCAGGCGATGTGGACGCGCTCGGCGCCTTCGGCGGTGACCACCTGGCCGATGGTCCAGTGCTCCAGGCCCTGCGCCTTGACCGCATCGGATACCGCGGCCACCTGGTCCGGCGCCACGATCAGCACGAAGCCGATACCGCAGTTGAAGGTGCGCCACATCTCGCTGTCGGCGACCGCGCCTTCCTTCTGCAGCCACTGGAACACCGGCGGCAGGGTCCAGGACGAGGCCTGGATGTCCAGGCCGAGGCCGTCGGGCACCACGCGGATGATGTTCTCGGTCAGGCCACCACCGGTGATGTGGGCCATGCCGTGGATGGCCGCGCCGTGCGACTTCAGCAGCGACAGGATCGGCTTCACGTACAGGCGGGTCGGCGCCATCAGCGCATCGACCAGCTTCACGCCGCCTTCCAGCTCCAGCTCGGCCGGGCGGCCGGCGCGGTCGTAGATGCGGCGCACCAGCGAGTAGCCGTTGGAATGCGGGCCGGACGAAGCGATGCCGATCAGCACGTCGCCGGCAGCCACGCTGGCGCCATCCTTCAGCTCGCTCTTCTCGACCGCGGCGACGGTGAAGCCGGCCAGGTCGTACTCGCCCGGGGCATACATGTCGGGCATTTCAGCGGTTTCGCCGCCGATCAGCGCGCAGCCGGCCTCGGTGCAGCCGTTGGCGATGCCGCCCACGACCGCTGCGGCGGTGTCGATGTCCAGCTTGCCGGTGGCGAAGTAGTCCAGGAAGAACAGCGGCTCGGCACCCTGCACCAGCACGTCGTTCACGCACATCGCGACCAGGTCGATGCCGATCGTATCGTGGCGGTCCAGCTGGTGGGCCAGCTTCAGCTTGGTGCCCACGCCGTCGGTACCCGACACCAGCACCGGCTCGCGGTACTTGTTGGACAGGTCGAACAGGGCGCCGAAGCCGCCCAGGCCGCCCATCACTTCCGGGCGGAAGCTGCGCTTGACCAGGGGCTTGATCCGCTCGACCAGTTCGTTGCCGGCGTCGATGTCGACACCCGCGTCACGGTAGGTGAGGGGGGAGGGGGCGGAAGACGGGGTGTTGGTCACGGGCGTCGGCGCTGGCAGGGGTTGAACGGGCGATTTTAACAGGCCGCATTGGCGCAAAGGCCGTATTCGGGCAACAATTCCCCCGGATACGTCGAGCCAATGGATGTCCTGATGCGCCGCAGCCTGATTCTGACCCTGCTCCTTGCGCTGAGCCTGCCGGTGGCCACGATGGCCCAGAGCGGCCTGCGCACCGAGGGTGATGTTGCCACCGCCACTGGCGCGTACGAGGCCGAAGTGCCCGTCAACAGCCAGGCCGAAGCCGACCGCAACGGCGCCCTGGCCCGCGCCTTGAGCGTTGTACTGGGCAAGTTGTCCGGCGATCGCAGCGTGATGTCGCGCCCTGGCGTGGCGCAGGCGCTGCGCAATGCCAAGGATTACGTGGCCAGCTACGACTACAAGCAGGACCAGAGCGTGAGCGCCAGTGGCGCCCCCAGCTTCCGCACCCTGCTGGTGGCCCGCTTCCGCGAGGACGATGTCGATTCGCTGGTGTCGGCGCTGGGCCTGCCGCTGTGGCCGCAGCCGCGGCCGAAGCCGGTGCTGTGGCTGGCCGTCGATGACGGCAGCGGTCCGCGCCTGGTCAGCGTGCAGCAGGCCAACGCCGCCCGCCCGTTGCTGAACCGCGCCATTGAACGCGGCTACAAGCTGGGCCTGCCCAGCGGTGGTGCCGCCGAACAGGCGCTGGCCGGTGCCATCTGGCGCCAGGACAGTGCCGCCGTGGCCCGTGCCTCTTCGCGCTACTCGCCGCCGATGCAGCTGATCGGCAAGCTGTACCGCGCCAATGGCGGCTGGCAGGCGGACTGGGTGTTCGTTGACAACGGCCGTGAGCTGAACAAGTGGACCAGCAAGGACGCCAACGCCATGCGCGCGATGGCCGCCGGTGCCGATGGTGCCGCCGATGCGCTGGTCAAGCGCTATGCCAAGGCCGGCGCGGCCGTCGGCCAGGCCGGCACCTATCGGGTGGTGGTCACCGGCATCAACAGTGCCGACGACTACCTGCGCCTGGCTGCGGGCCTGCGTGAGGTGCCGGTGGTGCGCAACGTCACCCCGCTGCACGCTTCGGCCGGCCAGCTGGAGCTGAGCCTGGAGATGACCACCGGCCTGGCCGGCTTCAACCGCATGCTGGGCGACAACGGCGTGCTGGTGCCGAGCGCACCGCTGCCGGCCCTGCCGACGCCGATCGACGACACCACCGGTGCCCCGGTCGCTGCGCCGGTCAGCAACGAGTACCGCCTGCGATGAACCTGACCCCGGAAGCGGAAATCGCGCAGTTCCTGCGCCGTCTGAAGTACATCCTGTTCGCAGGCCTGATCGGCTGGGTGGTGTGGTTGCTGGCGCCGATCCTGACCCCGTTCGTGCTGGCGCTGGCGCTGGCCTGGCTGGGCGATCCGCTGGTGGACCGCATCGAGGCCACCGGCCGTTCGCGCATGACCGGCGTGGTGCTGGTGTTCGCGGCGATGGTGCTGGTGATCGTGGCGCTGCTGCTGGTGCTGGTGCCGATGATCGAGCGCCAGATCACCACCCTGATTGCGGTCGCGCCGCAGGCACAGGCGTGGCTGATGGAAAAGGGCATTCCCTGGTTCGAGCAGAAGACCGGCCTGGAAGTGATGCAGTGGCTGGACCCGGACCGCCTGATCGAATGGGTGCGCAGCCACTGGCAGCAGGCCGGCGGCTTCGCCACCACGTTCATGGGCTACGTCTCGCGTTCGGGCTTTGCGATGGTGACCTGGGTGGTCAACATCCTGCTGCTGCCGATCCTGGCGTTCTACTTCCTGCGTGACTGGGACAAGCTGGTCGAGCGCGTGGCGTCGGTGATTCCGCGCAACCAGATCGGCACCATCAGCGCATTGGCGCGTGAGTCCAACGAGGTGCTCGGCGCCTTCATCCGCGGTCAGTTCCTGGTGATGCTGGCGCTGGGCGTGATCTATGCCGGCGGCCTGTCGCTGGTCGGTCTCAAGCTGGGTCTGCTGATCGGCCTGATTGCAGGCCTGATCAGCTTCATTCCCTACCTGGGCGCGACCACCGGCATCCTGATGGCGGTGGTCGCCGCACTGGTGCAGGCACAGGGCTTCGACCTGAAGCTGCTGATCCTGGTCGGCGTGGTGTTCACCGTGGGCCAGCTGCTGGAAAGCTACGTACTGACCCCGCGCATCGTCGGCGACAAGATCGGCCTGCACCCGGTGGCAGTGATCTTCGCGGTGATGGCCGGCGGCCAGCTGTTCGGCTTCCTCGGCATGCTGCTGGCGCTGCCGGTGGCAGCGGTGACCAACGTGCTGCTGCGCTACGCGCACCAGCGTTATCGCCAGAGCGAGCTGTACGTGGGTGAGAAGCCGGCGATCGTGCTTGATGGCGTGGTCGATGCCCCCCATATCATCATTCCGAACGACAAGGGCCCCGACCTGAAGTGATGGGTGTGCCGCAACTGCCGCTGGCCCTGCATTACCCGCGGGACCAGCGCCTGGAGACCTTCATCGGCGCGCCGGACGGCGCGCTGGCGCAGCTGCGCGCGATCGCGGTGGGTGCCAGCCACGATTGGGTTTATCTGGAAGGTGCGGCGGGCACGGGCAAGACCCACCAGGCACTGGCGATGTGCTCCAGCGCCGAGCAGGCCGGGCGACTGCCGACCTACGTACCGCTGGCCAGCGCCGCCGGCCGCGTACGCGCGGCGTTGGATGGGCTGGAGGCGCGCGAGCTGGTGGCGCTGGACGGCCTGGACGAGGTGGCCGGCAACCGCGAGGACGAGATCGCGCTGTTCGATTTCCACAACCGCGCGCGCGCTGCGGGCGTGACCGTGCTGTACACGGCGCAGAAGGCGCCGGAAGAACTGGGCCTGGTACTGCCCGATCTGCGTTCGCGGCTGGGCCAGTGCGTGCGTGTGCTGCTGCAGCCGCTGGATGAGGAAGGGCGGGCAGCGGTGCTGCGTGAGCGCGCGCTGCGGCGTGGGCTGGCGATCGACGAGGCCTCGATCGAGTGGCTGCTGTCGCATACCGGGCGCGAGCTGGGTGGGTTGATCACGCTGCTGGACTGGCTGGACCGCGAGTCGCTGGCGGCGAAGCGGCGGATCACCGTGCCGTTCCTGCGCCAGGTGCTGGAAGAAGGGCGGCCTCGTTACTGAGGGTGGGGTTTGCTTTGCAGGGCTGCGCCCTGCACCCGCCGTAGTGCCGGCCGCTGGCCGGCAACAGCAAGAGCCGAAGCAACAGCAGAAGCTGGCTTCCTGAGGGGAGGCGGGGTGGCTCAGGTTGCGGGGGACGGCGCAAGTACGTCCATGTAGCCTCGGTCGCGCCATCCATGGCGCTCACGCCCCCGCAACCTGAGCCACCCCGCCTTCGACAGGTTCCCGCGATCTGCCGGGACTGCGTACTGCACTGCTGTTGGTGGGTGTCGACCTTGGTCGACACGTGTCTTGCTTGTGGTGGGCGACTCTTGCTTGTGGTGGGTGACGACCGTTGGTCGTCATCGGAGCAAGCGTAGCGACGCGACCCGCTTTTGCTTTTCTTTTTTCTTTTCCGTGGCTGGTCGCCCACGGAAACTGTCAGAGGCCGGGCGGGATGGGTACGCGGGGGTGTCTGCGGCATGGATGCCGCGGACAAGCTTCCATGGATGGATTCACGGTGTCCCCCGCGTACCCATCCCGCCCGGCCAAGCACGGCTTTGCAGTCGAGCAAGCTCGACTCTACTGATTAGGCATCCAGCCACGAGGGGCTCAGCCGTTCGCGGCCAACTCAACATCCAGCGCGCGCAGGCGATCCACGGTCCCGACATCGGTCCAGCGCCCGCGATGGTGCTGCCCCGTCATCAATCCCTGTGCCATGAAGTGCTTCTGCAGCGGCACCACCGAGAACTTCGGTGGGAGCCGCTCGCTGCCCGGTGCATCACCGATCACCGTGCGCCAGTCGGCCACGATGGAAGGGCGATACACGCCGATGCCGGCATAGGTCAGGCACGGTCCTTCGCGGTCGTGGTGCAGCAACCCCTGCGCATCGATGCGGTAGTCACCGTTCGGGTGCTGAAGCGGATTGTCGACCAGCACCAGATGCGCCTGGCCCTGCGGCTCGCGCGGCAGCGTGGCGAAATCGAAATCGGTCCAGATGTCGCCGTTCACCACCAGGAACGGGGCGTCGCCCAGCACCGGTAGTGCATTGAGGATGCCGCCGCCGGTTTCCAGCGGGGTCTGCCCTTCGTACATGAAATGCAGGCGCAGGCCCCATTGGCTGCCATCGCCCAGTGTCGCCGGAAACTGCTCGGCCAGCCATGCGGTGTTGACCACCACCTCGCGCACGCCGAGTGCGGCCAGGCGTTCCAGGTGCCAGACGATCAGCGGTTTGCCGGCCACGTCCAGCAGCGGCTTGGGCGTGTGCAGTGTCAGCGGGCGCATGCGCTCGCCGAGGCCGGCAGCAAAGACCAGCGCCTTCATCGGGCCACGCGCATCGGTGCGGCCAGGTCGGTCAGCGCCGGCTTGATGCGGTGTTCCAGCAGCTGCTGCAGCGGTGCCAGCTCGCGGTAGCGCGGCAGCACTTCGTCCAGATAGGCGATGAAGCGCGGCGCGTCGTCGAGGTAGTGACCCTTGTTGTCGCGGTAGCGCAGGCGGCAGAACAGGCCAAGGATCTTCACGTGGCGCTGGATGCCCATCCAGTCGGCATCGCGCAGGAAGGTGGCGCGGTCGGGCACCGGCAGGCCGGCGTTGCGGGCGCGCTCGTGATACTGCGCCAGCCACTCGTCCACACGCTGCAGCGGCCAGCTCAGGAAGGCGTCCTTGAACAAGCTCATCGCATCGTAGGCGATCGGGCCGCGCACCAGGTCCTGGAAATCCAGCACTGCCGGACCATTCTCGACCGGCATCAGATTGCGCGGCATGTAGTCGCGATGGGTCATCAGCTGGGCCTGGCCCAGCGCGTTGTCCATCAAGCGGCGGTGCACCAGCTGCAGCCCTTCAATCTCGCCGCAGTCCAGTTCCAGGTTCAGGTGGCGCTGCAGGAACCATTCGTCGAACAGGCCGGCATCGCGCTGCAGCAGTGCTTCGCCGAACTGGCCGAAGTCGGCCGGCACCGGGATCGCCTGCAGGCGCAGCAGCTGTTCGATCGAGCGGCCGAACCATTCATCGGCGTTGCGCTCGTCGAGGATCTTCGCCAGGGTCGGGCCGCCGAGATCTTCCAGCAGCAGGAAGCCGGCATCCAGATCCTGCGCCAGCAGCGCGGGCACACGCAGGCCGTTGTCATCCAGCAGGCCGCGCATGCGCAGCCATGGGCGCGGATCTTCCAGCCCCGGCGGGGCATCCATCACGATGTGGCTGCCGCGCGTGCTGGTGGTGCGCCAGTAGCTGCGCATGCCGGCATCGACCGAGGCGCGTTCGACCACCGCACTGGAATCATCGAGCTGGGTACGGGCCCACTGCAGGCGCTGCGCGCTGCGCTGGGGATCGGAGGCGGGTTCGGTCATGCAGGCATATCCGGGCGCGCCGGGCGCGCCTACGTCGGGAACAGGAAGGGAAGAGGGTGCGGGATCAGCGGCGACCGCTGAACAGACGCAGGACGGCCAGCACGGCCACCGCGCCCAGCACCGCACCGAGGAAGCCGGCCGGCTCACCGGGGGCGTACCAGCCCATGTACTGGCCGAACCACCCGGCCAGCAGCGCGCCGATGATGCCCAGCACGATGGTCAGCAGGCAGCCCATGCGGTTGTTGCCGGGCATGAAGAATCGCCCGAGCAGGCCGACGAAGAAGCCGACCAGGATGATGTAGAGCCAGCTGCTGCTGCCGAACAGACCATTCATGCGCGCGATTTCCACCAAGAGTGGACGCAGCCTAGCAAGGCCAGGCTGCGTCCGTCACGGTGTGCCGGATTCAGCAGCAGCCGTGGTCGCCGTGGCGGGTGCCACTGTCGGCAGCCACCGGCGAACCGCTGGTCTCGCCGCGCAGGCTGGCGGCGTAGTGCTCGCTGATCACCTTGGACACGCAGGCGGTGACCTTCTTGCCCATCGGAATGTGCAGGAACTCGTTCGGGCCGTGTGCATTGGAGTGCGGACCGAGCACGCCGGTGATCATGAACTGGGCGCCCGGGAACTTCTCACCCAGCATGCCCATGAACGGAATCGAGCCACCTTCGCCCATGTACATCGCCGGCTTGCCGAAGAAGGCCTGGCTGGCGTCGTCGATGGCCTGGGTCAGCCATGGCGCCATGGCCGGGGCGTTCCAGCCGGTGGAAGCCTTTTCCAGATCCAGAGTGACCTGCGCGCCGTTCGGCGGATCGCGCAGCAGCGCTTCCTTCAGCAGCTCGCCACAGGTCTTGCCATCGGCGGTCGGCGGCAGGCGCAGCGACAGCTTCACCGAGGTCTGCGGGCGCAGCACGTTGCCGGCCGATTCCAGCGCCGGCATGCCACCGACGCCGGTGACCGACAGTGCCGGGCGCCAAGTGCGGTTGAGCACCAGCTCGGTCAGGTCCTCGTTCATCGGACGCAGACCGTCGACCATCGGGAACTTCTCGAAGATCTCGGTATCGACCACTTCGGCGGCGCGCTTGGCCTGTTCCTGGCGCTCGGCCGGGATCTCAACGTTCATGCCGTCGATCAGGATGCGGCCGGTGTCCTGGTCCTCGATGCGCGACAGCAGCTGGCGCAGCAGGCGGAAGCTGGACGGCACCACGCCGGAGGCATCGCCGGAGTGCACGCCTTCGTTGAGCACCTTCACGGTGAAGTTGCCGCCGGTCAGGCCGCGCAGCGAGGTGGTGCACCACAGCTGGTCGTAGTTGGCGCAGCCCGAATCCAGGCAGACCACCAGCGACGGCTTGCCGATGCGGTCGGCGAGGTGGTCGACGTAGGCCGGCAGGTCATAGCTGCCCGACTCTTCACAGGCTTCGATCAGCACCACGCAGCGGGCGTGCGGCAGGCCCTGGGCCTGTAGTGCCAGCACCGCGGCCAGCGAGCCGAAGATGGCGTAGCCGTCGTCCGCACCGCCGCGGCCATACAGCTTGTCGCCGCGCAGGACCGGGGTCCACGGGCCGAGGTCGTCGTCCCAGCCGGTCATTTCCGGCTGCTTGTCGAGGTGGCCGTAGAGCAGGATGGTGTCGTCGCCGGTTTCGGCGCCGGTAGCCGGAATTTCCAGGAAGATCAGCGGGGTACGGCCTTCCAGGCGCACCACTTCAACCTTCAGGCCGGGCAGCTGCTGGGCCTTGGCCCAGTTCTCCATCAGGGTGACCGCCTGTTCCATGTAGCCGTTCTGCACCCAATTGGCGTCGAACATCGGCGACTTGTTGGGAATGCGGATGTAGTCGACCAACTGCGGGACGATCTCGCTGTCCCACTTGTCATTGACGAATTGGCCGAGCTTGGCGCTGTCCATCTGAAACTCCGGTTGCATGGGCTGATCCGGCCATTCTACGCCTGTGCCGCGGGTAGGGTTTTTCCTACATCACGTCGGGTATTTGGCTGGCTTTTAGAAATCCAGGAAACCGATAGGCTGTGTGCATGTGGTGACGGACACTGTTCCTACCGACGGGATTGCCGGTCGGGACGGCCAGAATCACAAGGAGATACACGTCGTGCCTTGGAGTGTCGTGTTGAGGGCACTGGTGCTGGTCGTGTGGATCGCTGGGGCGCATGCCGCCGAACCGATCGACATCAACCGCGCCGATGCCCAGGCGCTGCAGCAGGGATTGACGATGGTCGGAGCCGCCAAGGCCGAGGCGATCGTCGAGCACCGGCGCAGACACGGCCCGTTTCATCGCGTCGAGGACCTGACGCAGGTGAAGGGGATAGGGAAAGCAATCGTCGAACGGAATCGACAGCGGATCACCGTAGGCAACAGGTTGTTGCCGGCGGATCCGGTACCCGGATCGGTACCGGTGCGAACCGTACCCAGGCGCTGACAGCAGGAATCGTCGGAACCGGCAGGAGGCTGGTTCACCGGACACGGACAGGAAGGCCGTGACCACCGACCGCCGCAGGACGCGGCACCAATCACCAGGATGGTGGCATCACAGACCTGTGGAAGGGGCTGAGATACAAACAGGACAGACGCGGCCGCGTGCAGGATGCAACGCTACCCCCACAGCGCAGGATGCGAGGGGGCGGCAGCAGGCCGACAAGGACGTAACGATTGCCCGGTACGACACATGGCTGTGTCGCCGGGCAGTTTCATTTCCGGCGCCTGGTTTTGCCGCGGCCACCACGGGTCGATGGTGTACGGTGGCCGCACCGCATGGAAAGGACCCCCGCTGGATGCTTCTGCACCGCCCCACTACCCTGATGCTCGCCCTTGCACTGGCCCTGCCGCTGCTGGGCCATGCCGCTGCGCCGACGCCGGCCGCCAAGCCTGCCGCTGCCGCAGCCAGCACCGCCGAAGTGCGCGGACCGACCGACCTCAAGCCGGGCGAATACCTGTGGCATCCGGAAATTTCACCGACCGGCCCGATCGTGCTGGTGGTCAGCCTCGATGAGCAGCGCGCGTACGTGTACCGCAACGGCATTGCCATCGGCCTGACCACGATCAGCTCGGGCAAGGCTGGGCATGAGACGCCGACCGGCGTGTTCACCATCCTGCAGAAGGACAAGGACCACAAGTCCAACCTCTACAACAGCGCGCCGATGCCCTACATGCAGCGGCTGACCTGGGACGGCATCGCCCTGCATGGCGGCAGCCTGCCTGGTCATCCGGCCTCGCATGGCTGCGTGCGGCTGCCGCAGGCCTTCGCGCAGAAGCTGTTCAGTGAAACCCAGCGTGGCGACACCGTGGTCGTGGCCGATGCCAAGAGCTCGCCGATGACCCTGGCCTATCCGTCGGTGCTGGCGCCGGTCAACGCGCGCGGCCAGGCCCTTCCGGAAACCGAGGGTGGGGCCCCGGCGCAGGCCTGGTGGGATGACGCCGCGGCGCCGGCCGGGCAGGTCGGCATCCTGGTCAGCTTGCACGACCAGCGCCTGTACGTGCTGCGCGATGGCGTGATGATCGGCGAGTCGCCGCTGAAGGCCGACGCCCTGCCGGCGTTCCAGGGCACCACCCTGTTCGTGATGGGGCAGGGCTACAGCGATACGCCCAGCCCGTTGGACGCGAACCAGCGCCTGCACCGGTGGACGGCCTATCCGCTGCTGGGCCAGGACCGTGCCCAGGCCACGCCGGACCTGCTGGCCACGCCCTCGCTGCCGATGGCGTTGCCGGCCGATTTCGCCCGTCAGCTGTACCAGGTGCTGGTACCGGGCACGACCCTGCTGGTGACCTCGCTGCCGGCGGTCCGCCCAAGCCCGGCTGAATCCGGAATGCAGCCGGTCTTGGAATCCGAGCCGCCAGGGTCCACCCTCAAGAGCAACTGAGTCCCTTCGTTGTGCCCATGACTGCATCCCGCCTGTGCCGGCTGGCCGCGTTCGGCCTGCTGGCGACCTCGGCCAGTGCTCCGGCGCTGGCACAGACGCCCGCCCTTGCCACCAGTGCCGATGATCTGGCCGCCTTGCTGTCGCGCAGTGCGCCCAAGGCCGACCGCCACGTATTGCAGCTGGCGGCGCACGCCATGCGCTGCGCGCTGCAGCGGCCGGAGCTGGGCATCAATGGTGATCGCCTGAGCGTGATCGACTATTCTCGGCCGTCCACCGAGCCGCGCCTGTGGGTGTTCGACCTGGCCCACCAGCGCCTGCTGTTCGAGGAATGGGTGGCGCATGGCCGCAACAGCGGCGAGAACCGCACCGAGCACTTCTCCAACCGCGATGGCAGTTTCATGTCCAGTCTCGGCGCGTTTACCGCGCAGGAGACCTACATGGGTGGCAACGGGTATTCGCTGCGCCTGGCCGGCCTGGAACCGGGCTTCAACGACCGCGCGCGCGAACGCGCGATCGTCATCCACGGCGCACCCTACGTGAATCCGGCCACCGCACAGCTGCAGGGGCGGCTCGGCCGCAGCCTGGGCTGCCCGGCGGTGCGGCTGTCGGTGGCCAAGCCGCTGATCGACGCCTTGCGCGGTGGCACGATGGTGTTTGCCTACTACCCCGACCAGGACTGGCTGAAGCACTCGCAGCTGCTGGGTGGCGAGTGCGGTGGCCAGGGCACGCTCGCCACGCGGTGATGCACGACGGCGCGCGGCGTGATGCAATGCGCCGATGAACATCGACTCCCTGCTGCACACTCCGAGCCAGGTGATTTCCCGCCTGGACTATCGCCGCGAACGCTGGCGCAACGGCCTGGGCTGGACCCGCGAGATCCTGCGCCTGCCCGCGCAGGGGGATGACTGGGCGCTGCGCCTGTCGGTGGCCGAAATCGGACAGGATGCCGCGTTCTCCGCCTTCCCCGGCGTGGAGCGCGAACTGGTGTTGCTGCAGGGCAATGGCGTGCGCCTGCGCTTCGACGATGGACGCGTGGCGGAAGTGCTGCCGCCACACGGACGAGTGCGGTTTGCTGGTGAGGAGACACTGCACGGGGAACTGGTCGATGGCACCACCCACGACTTCAACCTGATGTGGAAGCGCGAGCTGCTGCAGGCCGAACTGCTGCACCGGCCGCTGGTGGGCGCGATGTTCTTCTTCTGCGAACCGGGCGTGGCCTGGGCGCTGCATCTGCTGGCCGGTCAGGCGGAGTTTGGTGCCGACAGCGGGCTGCCGGCGTTGCAGGCGGGCGATACCGCATGGTTGGCGGCCGGTGAACGGCAGCGTCATGCATTGCAGGGCGGTGGCGAGTTGCTGGCGATCCGGATCAGTGCGGCGGCGGGATGATTCCTGGGCGCCGGTTGGCACTATCCACGCATGGCGTGGATCTACTGCAAATGCGGTTGCCACCATGTCTGGACACACCGTTCAGTAGATCCACGCCATGCGTGGATGGGGCCACCGATACCGCGTCACGGTGCGAACCAAGGTTCGCACCCACCAGAATGCGGTTCGCACCCACCAGGAATCGGTTCGCACCCACCAGGATGCGGTGGCCTCAATACACATCGCGCCGGTAACGACCGGCCAGCAACAGCGCTTCCTTGCCCGCGGTACCCAGCACCTGCTCGATCACTGCATCCACCGCCGGGGCCATGCCCTGCAGGCTGCCGCAGACCAGGATCGTGGCGCCTTCATCCACCCACTGGCGCAGCGTTGCCGCTTCGGTCAGCAGCCGGTCCTGCACATAGCGGTGCGCACCGCCATCGCGGCTGAACACTGCATCCAACCGCGCCAGCGTGCCGTCGGCCAGCATCGCCTGCAGTTCTTCACCGAAGTGGAAGTCATGCGCGGCGGTGCGCTCACCGAACAGCAGCCAGGTGCGCCGTGCGCCACTGCGTACGCGTTCGTGCAGATGTGCGCGCAGGCCGGCGATGCCGGTGCCGTTGCCGATCAGCAGCAGCGGCACATCGGCGGGCGCGCCATGGAAATTGTCGTTGCAGCGCAGACGCAGCTGTACCGGTTCGCCGATGGCGGCGTGGTCGCACAGCCAGCCGCTGCCGATCCCTGGCGTACCGTCAGCGCGCAGCTGGCGGCGCAGCAGCAACTCCACCGCGCCGTCGGCCATCACCGAGGCGATGGAATACTCGCGATGGGGCAGTGGTTGCAGGGTCGCCAGCAGCGCGGGCAGATCACCCGGGGGAACCAATGAGGGCAGGTGCGAGCGCGCGACGCGTGCCAGCAACGTCTGCCCATCATCCAGCACGGTGTCCGCGTCGAAGCGTTGTGCATCCAGCCAGGCACGCACGGTGTGCGATGCGTGCTGCGGGCCGATCTCGGCGATGTCACCGGCCTGCCACTGCGCATTTGCATCGGCCGGGGGCTGCAGGCGCAACCAGTACACCGGACCACCGGGGCTGCCCGGGTTCAGATGCTCGCGTCGCAGCAGCGTCCACGGCTGGTACTCGGCCGGGCTCCAGTCGGGCAGTTCGCTGGCGTTACCGCCGAGTTGTCCCAGCAACTGTTGCCAATGACGCAGTGCTGCCGGATCGGCGTTGTCGACCTCGATGGCGTCGAACAGCGGATGCGCGCCGTGCTGGCGCAGCCAAGTGTCCAGCTGGTGGCCGAATCCGCAGAAGTGGCCATAGCTGCGGTCGCCCAGCGCGAGCACGCCGTAGTGCAGGTGCTGCAGCGGGGGCGGGGTGGCCATCACCCCGCGCAGGAACGGCAGGGCGTGGTCGGGTGGATCGCCTTCGCCGGTGGTGCTGGCAATAAACAACGCGCGCTGGCTGGAAGCCAGCAGTGCTGCATCCACCTCATGCAGCCCGCGCACGCGCACTGGCACGCCGGCACCGCGCAGGGCCTCGGCGCTGCGTTCGGCCAGTTCGCGGGCGAAGCCGGTCTGGCTGGACCAGACCAGCAGGATGGGCGCGGTGTCTCCGGTTGCGGCGTCGTCGCGCGGGCGCCCACGCCACCACAGTGCCGCGCAGGCCAGCGCATACAGCACCGTGGCGAGCACCGCGATCTGCGACTGCCGCGCCGGTGGTGCGCCCCGCCACCACGCTTCGCCGAGATGCAGGCGAAGCAGTGCCCAGCCGATCGCTGCCAGCAGGAGCAGAACCAGTGCGTTGCCGAGCCAGGCGCGCGATGGACGTGCGCTCATGCGTCCTGCTCGTCGAGCAGGCGCTGGAAGGCGCTGCTGAGAAATTCCTGCGGGCCGTCTGCGGTGCGTTGCAGGTAGCGTGCAGCCAGTCCTTCGCGTTCGGCCAGCGCCATGCCCTGTTCGCGACCCAGCACGGTCAGTGCGGTGGCCCAGGCATCGGCGCGCATGGCGTCGTCGGCCACCACGGTTACTGCCGCGGCAACCTGCCGCACCGGTCTGCCGGAGCGCGGGTCCAGGCTGTGACTGTAGGCCTCGCCATCGGCCTGGTACTGGTGCCAGCGATCACCGGAGGTGGCCACCGCCTTGCCGTCCAGCGCCAGTACCCGTGGCGGGGTATCGGTGTGCGCGTCTTCTTCCGGTGCGGATTCCACCAGTACGCGCCACGGCTGGCCGTCCGGTTTGCGGCCGTAGCCGGCCAGTTCGCCGCCGACTTCGATCAGCGCGCCAGTGATGCCTTGTCCAGGCAACCAGGCGGCCACGTGATCGACGCCGAAGCCCTTGGCGATCGCAGAGAGATCCAGTTCCAGTCCACCCGGTTGCAGCAGCGCATCGTCCTGCCACTGCAGGCGCTGCCAACCGCAGCGATCACGCGTGGCCTGCAGGGTAGCGTCGTCGGGCTGGCGGCGTTCACCGGCATGTGCCCCGAAGCCCCACAGTGCAACCAGCGGACCGATGGTGGGATCGAAGGCGCCGCCACTGGCGGAAGCGATGGCCTGTGCGCAGACCAGAACGTGACGGGTTTCGGCCGGCAGCACGCACCATTGGCCGGCGTCGGCGCGGTTGTAGCGACTCAGATCCGAACCACGCTCCCAGGTGCTCATCTGCGCGACCACCTCGTCCAGCCGCGCCTGGATGCCAGCATGCAGCGGGTGCAGGTCGCGCTGGCGCGACGCGACCAGCGACACGCTCCAGGTGGTGCCCATGGTGGTGCCACCGAGGCGGGCGATGTCGAGCAGGGGATCGGTCATGGTGGTGTGCTGCAGGCGCGATGCCGGGGCGTGCCCGGCATCGCGGTCCACGTCATTACTGCGGCAGTACTTCCAGCGTGGCGACGTAGCTCAGGCGGCGCTTGGCGGCCTGCTTCACCGAGGTCTTGTTGTCTTCGGTGCCGGTCTCCAGCCAGTACATGCCGGCTTCCGGCCAGGTCACCTTGATCTCACCCTTGGCATCGCTGGTGACCTTCAGCTCGTCCTGCGCGTTGCGGTAGCGGGTGGCGCCACGCACGATCTCGAACTTCAGGCCGGCGGTCGGCTTGCCGTCGACCAGCACGCGGAAGGTGGCTTCCTCGCCGGCGAACAGATCGTTCGGGTGGCCGACGGCGACCAGCTCGATGCCACGGTTGGTCGGCTTCAGCGCGGTGTCGTTCGGGGCGCCGTTGGTGACGAAGGTCTCCACGCGGCCGACCGACTGGCTCACTTCCAGCTTCTTCGCGTCCTTGGGCAGTTCGCCGAAGGTGGCGACGCTGCCGCGCCAGCGCTTGCGCTCGCCGTTCTGCTCATAGGTGGCGAACAGGCCGTCATTGACCGACGCGATGCGGTAGGTGCCCGGCTGCTTCAGCTCGACATCGAACACGCTGCGGTACTTGCCGGTGGACGCGTTCTGCGGCTGCACGGTGCTGCCGTCCGGCGCGGTGATCACCACCGACTCCAAGCGCAGCGGCACGTGGTTGAAATAGAACAGGTCGTTGGAGACCGCACCGTCGACGGTGATCCACGGCGCATTGCCGGCGATCACGGTCTGCGAGGGCAGCAGCCAGGCCTTGTGGGCCAGGGCGGAGAAGGGAAGGGCAGCGGCCAGAGCGGCGGCGAGGACAAGCGTGCGCTTCATGCGGAAGACTCCAGGTGGATGCAGGGTGGTGCGGCGAGAGGAGGGGAATTACGACTTAATCCCCTCCGTCCCCTTTTCAGGGTTTGACGGCGAGGGTGACCTGGCCCAGTTCGGTGGCGCCCTGCGCCTTGCCGTTCTGTGCGGCGGTGGCCGGCCAGGTGAAGGGGATCTTCAGCAGCTCGCGGCCGCCGACTTCGCGCACCGCTTCCACCACCAGGGTGTAGTTGCCCGGAGCCAGCTGCTTCAGCGCCGGCTGCTTGTCGTTGAACGACAGCGCGTGCTTGCCGGCCGGGCGGGTCGGGCCGGTCACGCCGTCCACCGGCACCTGCAGGGTGCGGCCGCTCTTGCGCCACCACTGGCGCAGGTCCGGCAGCCACTTTGTGCCGTGGCCTTCGCTGTTGCTGGTCTGCTGGTACCAGACCGACAGGTTGGCCGCGACCTTCTGGTCGGCGCCTTCCAGCCACACCGCTACATACGGGCGGTGGTACTCGGCCACGTTGAGCTTGGGCACTTCGACGTTGATGTCGAGGGTGGTGGCATAGGCCGGCGAGGTGGCCAGCAGGCCGCTGAGGGCGATGGTCAGGGTGACGCGCATGGGGCGGCTCCGGAAACGAAGGAAAGTCAGTGGATCAGCAGCAGGGCGATCAGCAGCGGGATCATCAGGCCGAGGCCGACCAGCGGCCAGGTCATGCGCCGCTGCCGTGCATGCAGGTGAAGCAGGAACAGGCCGGTGATGCAGAACACCAGGCAGGCCACGGCGAACAGGTCCAGGAACCAGCCCCACGCTGGGCCCGCGTTGCGGCCCTTGTGCAGGTCGTTGAGGTAGGACACCGCGCCGCGCGAGGTTGATTCGTACTCCACCGCGCCGGTCGCGCGATCGATGCTCAGCCAGGCGTCGCCACCCGGGCGTGGCAGTGACAGGTAGATCTCTTCAGCCGACCACTCGGCCGGGCGCCCGCCGATGGCGATGCCCAGCTGCGTGTCCAGCCATTGCCGGGCCGGGCGCGGGATCGGCGCGTTGCCGTCCTCGCGCGTGCCCAGCTGGCCCAGCAGCGCGGCCGGCAGTTCCAGATGCCGGTTCTGCACCTCGGGCTTGGCCTCGATCTTCGCGGCATGGTTGAGGGTCAGGCCGGTCACCGCAAACAGCAGCATGCCGATCAGGCAGACCGCCGAGCTGATCCAGTGCCACTGGTGCAGCGTCCGCAGCCAGAAGCCACGGTTCTGTTGCTGCTGCACGGTGGAAGAGGCAGGACGGCTCACGGCACGGTTCGAGGCGGACGGGGACTGCCCATTACATCATTGATGAGAATAGCTCGCAATTGCGTGTCGTTCTGTATCCCTGGGGGAATTGCCGGCCAGCGGCCGGCACTACGGACTGGCCGGCAATCCCACGGATCAGTAGATCCACGCCATGCGTGGATGGAGCGGTGCCGACCAAGGTCGGCACCCGCCAGGGCAGGGCGCAGAGATCAGAACTTCGCGTTCAACGAAATCCAGTAGCTGCGGCGCTGGTCCTTGGTCGCGTAGTCGTCCACGCAGCTGAACTCGCTGGGATTGAGCAGCAGGCACGACTGCGAAACGAAGTCCTTGTCGAACAGGTTGTTGACCCGTGCGTTGACCGTCAGCCACGGCGTGGCCTTCCAGCTGCCACCGAGATGGAAGATCGTGTAGTCCTCGTAATAGCGCACGTGGCGGGCGCCGGCACTGTCGATGAGGGTGTCGCGATAGCGGTCGTAGCGGCCTTCGCCGATCAGCGACAGGCTGATCGCTTCGTTGATCTGCCAGTTGAGGCTGGCGTTGGCCATGTGCTTTGCCGGCGTGGTGCCAGAGATCGGGCGTCCCTTGTCGGGGCCGCTGGTCTGCTCGCTCTTGGTCCACGTGTAGTTGCCGCGCAACTGCAGGTTGTCGAGCAGGTCGACGTGGCCGGCCAGTTCTGCGCCGCGGGTCTCGGCCTTGTCGATGTTCACGCTCTGGGTGAAGGTGCTGTAGCCCAGTGCTGCCCAGCCCGGGCCGATGTCCACGCAGTAACCGCTGCCGGCGCGGGCCACTTCGCAGTTCGGGAACGTGCCGCCGCTGGCGATCTTGTCTTCGAACTTGTTGAAGAAGCCGGTGACATTGAAGCCCCAGCGCTGGCCTTCGTAGTACGCGGCCAGCTCGTAGTTGGTGCTGGTTTCAGGCTTCAGGTTCGGCGAACCCACCAGCGGCAGCACGCCCTGGCCACCGAAGCCGGTGATGCCCGGGAACAGCTGATCCGGTCGCGGGGTCTTGTAGCCGGTGCTGACGCCACCCTTGAAGGTCCAGGCGTCAGTGGCGTTCCACACCAGGTAGCCGCGCGGGCTGACATGGCTGCCGAACACGTTGTGGTCGTCGTAGCGCAGGCCGAAGGTGGCGGTGAGGGTGTCGGTCAGCGACCAGTTGTCCTCGGCGAACAGCGCCCACATGCGGTGCTTCTGCTTGGTGTTGCTGCGGTAGCCGGCGCCGTCCATGCCGAACACGCCGTCGATCATGTCAGTGTTGTTGTACTGGCCGCCGACGGTCAGCTTGTGCGCGCCGAAGTCGAGGTCGAGCATGGTGTCGAGCACGTAGCCTTCCAGCTCCATGGTGCGCAGCGGACGCGGCAGGAATGCCTGCAGGCGTGCCATTTCACTTGGGTTGAGGGCGGCCAGTGCATTGCCGCGGCCGGCCGCACAGTTGTTGGCGCCGCCAGTGCGGCGGCAGACGTCGTTCCACAGGGTCTGCAGGTTGGCGCGTTCGTCCAGGGTCAGCGGCAGCGAGCGGCCCAGGTTGCTGCTCTTGCTGTGGGTCAGCGAGGTCTGCCAGGTACCGAAGCTGTAACGGCCCTGGTGGGTCAGCGACAACTGGTCGCGCTCGTATCGCTGGTAGGCGGTGTAGCCCACGCGCGGCTGCACCACGCGGCGGGTGACGGTGCCGCTGCCGTTCGGGTTGGGGATGACGGCATTGCCGACGCGCCACAGGCTGGCCAGGCTGTCGAGGGTGCCGGTCTGGCCCTCGCTGTTGTCGTACTTCTGCCGCGACACGTCGTAGTCGAGCCACAGTTCGTGGTCATCGTTGACGTGGAAGTTCAGCCGCACACCGGTGTTCCAGTTGGTGTTGGCCACCGACTTGCCGCCGCCACCGAAGCCGATGCTGCGTTCCCACAGACTGCCGTCGGGCAGGGTCAGTGCATCCCACTCCGGATTGGAGGCCTTGGCGTCGTAGTAGCTGCCGCGTACTGCCAGGCCGATACGGTCCTTGACCAGCGGGCCGCTGAGGTAGACGTCGGTGGTACGCGCATCGCCGAACTGATCGTCCTGCTGCACGGTGAAGCCCTGGGTGAGTGCGCCGTGCCAGCTGTCCTGGTTGCGACGGGTGATGATGTTGATCACGCCGCCCATTGCATCCGAGCCGTACAACGTGGACATCGGGCCGCGCACCACTTCAATGCGCTCGATGGCATCCAGCGGCGGCAGGTAGGCGAACTGGCCACCGCCGAAGTTGTTCGGATACAGCTGGCCGACATTGCTCTGGCGGCGGCCGTCGATCAGCACCAGGGTGTACTCGGAGGGCAGGCCGCGCATCGAGATGGTGGCACGGCCGTTCTTGTCGCTGGCTTCCAGACCGACGTCGATGCCTTCAACGTCGCGCAGCGCGTCGACCAGATTGGTGTACGGGCGCTTGCTGAGTTCTTCGCGGCTGACCACGCTGATGCTGGCGGGTGCATCGACCACCTTCTGCTCAAAGCCGGAGGCGGTGACCACCACCTTGTCCAGCGTCTGTGGCGCGCCGGAAGCGTCACCGTGGGCGAAGGCGGGAGCGGTCATGGCCGCCAGCACGGCGCTGGTCAGCAGGGTACGGGACAGGGACGAACGGACACGATGGCGCTGGGCCATGGCAGTAACCTCGAAGGATGCAGGGTGGTGCAATGCCAGGCGCGAACGGCGCGGCATGCACGGGGAGGCCCGGTCAGGGGCGGCAGGGATGAAGCAGGCAGCGGCGTGCGGGCACGACCGCGCAGGCGGTCACGCGGGGCCGTGAATCAGGCGAGCGGCGGCGCCTGGCCGCGTTGCTGGCGACGCCCGGGCGCGTCGGCCCAGGGCGTGTCCGGAGCGGCCAGCGGCCAGTCCGGGCGCACGCCGGGCATGGCCGGCGTGGCGGGTACGAGTTCAAGCTCGGTGCGCAGCCATTGGCTGGCCAGCAGCAACGGCGGGCGCGCCTTCTCGGCCGATTTCACCGGGGCGGCAGCACAGCGGCGCAGTTTGGCCGGTGCTTCTTCCTGCGGGGACGCTTCGCCACCGCGCTCTTCCAGCGGCATCTGCACGGCCATTCCGGCCTGGCCGTGTGGCAGCAGCGGCAGGGTGCCCAGCAGCAAAGCCAGCATCGCAACCCACGCCAGCAGACTGGCCAGCGCAGGACGCTGACCGCGCATGGCGGTGCCCATCTTGCGATGGATGAGTGGGCGAGGGCGAAGCGGGCGCAGCAAGCAGGGGTCCCCAAGGGTCTGCCGGCAGCGGCCGGCATCAACGGGGCGTGATTGTAATGAGAGCTGTTAGCTGTTGCAAATGAGAATGATTGCCAAAATGTCGCAGGCCGGCCGGATCCGGCTCAGACCTCGCTCCAGCGTCGCAGCAAGTTGTGGTACACGCCGGTCAGCTGCAGCACCGCCTCGGCATCGCCGCCGGTCTGCCGCAGGCGCCCGATCGAGCCGTCCATTTCCCACAGCAGGCGGCGCTGCACATCGTCGCGGATCATGCTCTGTACCCAGAAGAACGAGGCCACGCGCGCACCGCGGGTGACCGGCCGCACCTGGTGCAGGCTGCTGGACGGATACACGATCAGGTCGCCGGCCGGCAGCTTTACCTCGTGCTCGCCGTAGGTATCGCTGATGATCAGCTCGCCGCCCTCGTACTCCTCGGGCGCGGACAAGAACAGGGTGCAGGAGATGTCCGAGCGCAGTTGCTCGCCGTTGGCCAGGTTCATCACCGCACCATCGACGTGGAAGCCATAGGTGCCGCCACCGCTGTAGCGGTTGAAGCGCGGCGGCAGGTACTTCAGCGGCAGCGCTGCGCTGAAGAACAGCGGGTGCCGGGCCAGCGCGACGAGGATGATCTCGCCCAGTTCGCGGCGCAGCGGCGAGGCCTCGGGCAGCTGCTGGTTGTGCTTGGCCTGCGCGCCCAGATGGCCGACGGTCTCGCGGCCATCGGTCCAGTCGGCGGCATCCAGTCGGCGGCGAAAGTCGGCCACCTGGTCTGCGCTGAGAATGTCGGGGATGTGCAACAGCATGCGGGACTCCTCAGAGGGACGGCGGTGCGACCAGGGCGCGCACCTGCGGATGCGGCGACGCGGCCAGTTCCGGCACGATGTGCGCCATGAACGCCGGGCTGCCGTGGGCCAGTGCAAGCCGCAGCCAATGCACGGCCTGCTCGACCTGGCCGGCCTGCAGCAGGATCGAGGCGTAGTTGGCCTGGCCGCGGAAATCACCGGCTTCGGCCGCGCGCTTGTACCAGGCGAGCGCCGCCTGCGGATCGGGCGTGGTGTCCAGCCCGTCTTCGAGGTGGCGGGCCAGCAGGTTCATCGATTTGGCGTGGCCCAGGTGCGCGGCGCGGGTGTACAGGGCCAGCGCCTGCGCGCGGTCCTGCGGTACACCGCGGCCGGTGGCCAGCAGGTTGGCCAGGTTGTACAGGCCCCAGTCCAGCCCGGTGTCGGCCGCGCGCCGGTACCAGACCGCGGCCAGCGTCGGGTCGGCGACGGTGCCCTGGCCCAGCTCATGGCAGCGGCCGAGCATGTTCATCGCCATCGGCGCGCCGTTGTTGGCGGCGGTTTCGTACCAGAGCAGCGCGGCCGAGGCGTCCTGCGCGGTGCCTTTGCCTTCCATGTGCATCTGCGCGAGCAGCAGTTGTGCATCGACCTGTCCAGCCTGCGCGGCGTCGCGCACGCGTGCGAACGCGGCCTGCGGATCGTGCTGCAGCAGCTCGGCCAGGGCGTCACTGTCGATGGGGGTACGGGTTGCCATGAGGTGAGTATCGCCGGAAACAAAAACGGCGGCAGGAGAGCCTGCCGCCGTGGTGGAGCGGAGTTACATCAGAACTTCACGTTCAGTGCCAGGGTGGCCGAGCGACCCGGGGCGATGCTCGCGTAGTGCGAGGCATAGGCCTTGGTGAAGTAGGTCTTGTCGGTCAGGTTCTGCACGTTGAGCTGCAGGCTGATGTTGTCCTGGATCGCGTAGCTGGCCATCGCGTCGAAGCGGGTGTAGCTGGCAATCCACTTGGTGTTGGCGACGTCACCGTACTGCTTGTCCGAGTAGAACGCACCGGCGCCGATGGTCAGGCCGATCGGGAAGCGGTAGGTGGTCCACAGGTTGGCGCTGTGCTTGGCGGTGTTCGGGAACTCGTTGCCGTTGTTCGGCGACGGCACGTAGACGTTGGACGGGCAGGTCCGGCCCGACACGGCGCAGACGAAGCCGTTGTCCTTCAGTTCCGAGTCCAGGTAGGTGTAGCCGCCGTACAGGCTCCAGGCGTCGGTCAGCTGCCCGGTGAAGCCCAGTTCGAAGCCGTTGATTTCCTTCTTGCCTGCGTTCTGGCTGGTGCCGTTGTCGATCGTCACACGTGCGTTGTTCATCACGGTATGGAAGATCGCCGCGGTCAGGTTCAGGCGGTTGTCGAGCAGGTCCCACTTGGTGCCCAGTTCGAGGTTCCTGGTGTCCTGCGGCTTGAGGTCGGCCACAGCCGCGCTCAGACCGTCGGAGCCGTCACCTCCGTCCATGCCCGGCGGGGTCGAAGAGGTGCCCCAGGACAGGTAGATGCTGCCGTTGGCCGCCGGCTTGAACACCACGCCGGCCTGGTAGTTCAGGAAGTCGTTGTCATTGCGCACGCGGGTCGGCGCCGCACCGGCCACCGGCGTGGTCAGGGTGGTGCGGAAGTCGTCGTAGCGCAGGCCGAGATTGAAGCTCCACTGTGCGTTGAGTTCGATGGTGTCGAACAGGTACGCCGAGGTGGTCTTGGTGCGCTGTTCGACGTCCAGCGCCTTGTCGCTGCGATACACCGCGTGGGTCGCCGCCCACGGATCGTTCGGGTTCGGATTGGCGAAGCTGGTGCAGTTGTAGCCGGTGGCCGCGCCGGTGGTCGGGCACTTGCTGTTGCCGGTCAGCGGGTTACTGGTGCCCGGGGTCATCAGGTAGCTGCCGCGGGTCATCTTCTCGTCGCTGTACTCCACACCGGCGCTGTAGCTGTGCTTGAGCGCGCCGGTCTGGAACGCGCCGGTCAGGCCCAGCTGGTCGGCGAAGCTCTTGACGTCGACGGCGCGGCTGTTGGTACGGCGCCACAAGGTGCCGTAGTTGTTCGGGTTGCCCTGGCTGTCGTCCGGCTGGGTCCACAGGTAGTCGTTGCTGGTGTTGCCCAGGCGCGCGATGTTGCGCAGCTTGTGGCCACCGAAGTCGTAGCTGGCGTCCAGGGTGCTGATGTCGGCGCGGGTGCGCTGGAAGTCACGGTCGACCAGGCCGTAGTAGTTGTTGCGGTCCGGCACCATCGGGCGGCCATCGACCCACTTCGAGGCCGGCGCACCGTTCGGATTACCGTACGGGAAACCACCTGCATCCGGCAGGTCATCGCTCTGCATGTGGTAGTGGCTGGCGATCAGCTGTGCCGGACCGTTCAGGCCGAACGCGATCGACGGTGCGATGCCCCAGCGGCTGACATTGGCGGCGTCGCGGCCGGCGATGTCCGACTCGTGCTTCATCAGGTTCAGGCGGGCGGCGATGCCGTCGCCCAGCACGTAGTTGGCGTCCACGGTGCCGCGTGCGTAGCTGTCGGTGCCGATGCCCATGCTGGCGCTGGTCTCGTTCTTCAGCTTCGGCGTCTTGCTCACTAGGTTCAGGCTGCCACCACCGGAGTCACGGCCGCCGTAGGCCGAGCTCGGGCCCTTGACCACTTCCACCTGCTCCAGGTCGAAGATCTCGCGGGTCTGCGAGCCGACGTCGCGCAGGCCGTCGACGAACACGTTGCTCTGCGAATCGAAGCCACGGATGAAGGGGCGGTCACCGGTCGGGTTGCCGCCTTCGCCGGCACCGAAGGTGATACCCGGGACCATGCGCAATGCATCCTGCAGGTTGGTTGCACCGGTTTCGGCGATCAGCTTCTCCGAGACGATCGACACCGACTTCGGGGTGTCCAGCAGCTCGGCGGTGAACTTCGGCGAGGACGGATTGAACCAGCTGCCGCGCACCTGCACCTTGTCCAGGTCGGTGGCCTTGCGGGAGCCGGCATCGGCGCTGTCGGCAGCCTGTGCGGCCAGCGGTGCGAAGCCGGCGGCCAGGGTGGCGGTAGCGAGCAGGGAAACGCGCGGAGCGTGCTTGCGGGACGTGATGTGGGTCATGGTCTGGGTGGCGGTGGCTTGGATCGGGAAAGGGCGAGCGCGAGCCGGCGCAGATGGACGTGCGGCGACAGGCGGGAGGTGGGTTCTATAGAGCCGAGCCATGCTCGGCTGGCGGGAAACGCAATCAGGCGCACGGCAACGGCCGCAGGGCGCCTCAGCTGGCGTGCGGTGCGGGCGGAGCGTGGCCGGGGTTCAACCGCAGTGCGGGATCGCGCAGCTGCCAGCGCAGGGCGTCGGAACGCCACAGCGGAACATGCGCGACCAGGGCGGCGCGCGGGGGAGCCAGTCCGGTACAGGGCGTGGCGCCCTCGCCATCCAGCGGCGGCTCGGGTGCTGGCGCGGCATGGTGCGGGCACTCGTCGGCCGGCGGGGCCGGCACCGGCATGACCTGCTGCAGATCTTCAGCGTGTGCCTGCCAGCCGTGGGTAGCCGGGTTGTTGCCGCGTCCTTCGTGCAGTGCCGACCAGCCCAACACCAGCGTCAGCAGCACGGCCACGAGCAGCGGCCACCCTTGGCGGGCGAGCTGGCACAGCGTGGCGGTGGGCGCGGGCGAAGCCATGGCGCGGGGGCGGAGTCGTTACGAAGATGTTACGTAGAATAACATCAACGATAATGATTCGCATGTACGGGCCGTGCCGGGCCCTCGAGGCGACCCGGGGGCGCCCTGGGGAGGCCCTCATGGCCTTCCGGTAGATCCACCCCATGGGTGGATTCTCTCCCGCGGGGCGCCCTCTGCGGGGCTCTCTGGGCCGAGCGCCGCCTCAATCCCGGTCGTCGCGGGTCCAGACAGCGTCGTGCTCGCGCTTCACCGGAAACTTGGGCACAGGGCTGTAGGCCGGGGCACACAGGGCGCGGCCGTCACGCACGTCGAAGCGCGCGCCGTGCAGCACGCACTCCACGCTGCCCTCGGTGGTGTTGAACTCGCCCGAGGACAGCTCGAACTCCTCATGCGTGCACTGGTCTTCCAGGGCGTACAGCTCGCCGTCGAGGTTGAACACCACGATCGGCGTGCCGGTCACTTCGTCGAACACGCTCTTCATTTCACCCGGCAGCAGCTCGGTGCCGGCACAGACGAAGGTCCAGGTATCGCTCACGCGGCGGCTCCGGCCAGCGGCTTTTCCAGGACCTCGAAGCGCAGGTCGTCGCGCTTGGGAATGCCGAAACGCTCGTCGCCGTATGGGAACGGCTTCTTGATGCCGGTGCGCTGGTAGCCGCGGCGTTCATAGAAGGCGATCAGCTCGTCGCGCACGTCGATCAC
Source organism: Stenotrophomonas genospecies 3 (assembly GCF_054473855.1). Lineage (NCBI taxonomy): Bacteria > Pseudomonadati > Pseudomonadota > Gammaproteobacteria > Lysobacterales > Lysobacteraceae > Stenotrophomonas > Stenotrophomonas genospecies 3. Next base: position 70,128 of record NZ_JBTMUR010000010.1, on the reverse strand, counting down.
CGTCATCTGCATCACCGGCACCTTCCATTCGCGTGCGGCATGCGCTTCGGCGGCGTCCATCAGCTGCTTGCCGACGCCGCCACCCTGCTGGGCCGGGTCGACCGAGAACATGCCGAAGTAGCCCTTGCCGTCGACATCGGCGACGTGGGCGCAGGCCACCAGCTGGCCGTCGCGTTCGGCCAGCAGGATGGTGGAGCGCGGGCGGTCCAGGTCGGCCTGGATGCCTTCGGCATCGATCCGGGCGCCGTCCAGCAGGTCGGCTTCGGTGGTCCAGCCGACGCGGCTGGCGTCGCCGCGGTAGGCCGAGGTGACGAGGGCAATGAGGGCGGGGATGTCGGCCGACGTGGCGGCGCGGAAGGTCAGGGTGCTCATGGGCACATTCTAGGTGGAGCGGGGAAGGGCGCGGGAGGCTGCCGCTTGGGCCAACTTTGCCGAATGTGGCCAATACGCGGGGTTGACGCCATCTTCATTATTCGTTCATATCCATGGTCAGCACCCGCCCACCGTGAAGCAACGCGTGGCTGTCTGCCGGAGTGGGTGCCGCCTGGTCGAAGGCCAACTGCCGTTCGGCGCAGGTGGGGCACACAGGGAAGTCGATCCAGGGAGGATCTTCATGCAGTCTGGCCTCATTTCTCATCCGCGCGCCGCAACGGCTGCCAAGGGTCTGTTTCTCGGTTTCATTGCCCTGTGTGTGTTGGCACCGGTCGGCGTTTCAGCCCAGATCGTTCCCACGTGGCGCCAGGAGTACGACAAGCGACTGAAGTACGGGGACCTTGTCGAACCGCTGAAGGGCGAGATCTTCGGCGAGCAGGTCAACCTCTATGACGGCTCGATCAGCTTCAAGGCCACGGATATTTCGATTCCAGGCAATGGCGGGCTCGCGGTTTCACTCAGCCGCAGCTACGGGGATGTCAGCGGCGGTGCAAATGACAAGGAATATGGAAACTGGGATCTCGACATTCCGTCGCTTTCAGGCACATACGGAGACCAGCCCGAAACCGCGATCGGCGGGCATTGGATGCCAAGCGCCCGTTGCTCGACAGTTACCGCACCCCCGTCGCTGGATGTCTGGAATTACAAGCATACCCAGACCATCAATTTTTCTCCCCACACCTATTGGGATGGGGTGAGGCTTTCATTGCCGGGCGGAGGCGGTGAAACCGTCCTGGCGGGCAGCGGGGACGCACGCCAGCCAACGCCCCAGATTGGCACGCCAACGCCTTGGAACACAAAAGGGGGATGGTTCTTCTCATGCCTCAGTGCGCTCAAGAGCGGCCAGCCGGGCGAAGGTTTCCTGGGCCACGCGCCAGACGGAACCAAGTACTACTTCGACTGGATGGTGGCGCGCGAGAACGAGTCTGCCGTTCTCCAGCCCTACGACACCATCACCCATGCCACGCTGAAACGGAAAAAGGTCTTCCTCTATCCATCCCAGGTTGTCGATCGTTTCGGCAACTGGGTCCGCTACGAATGGAGTGGCGGGCGGCTGGATCGAATCGTTGCCAACGATGGGCGCAGCATCAGCCTTGCCTATGACTCCCTGGGCCGCATCGCAACCGCAACAGCAGCGGGCCGCACCTGGACCTATGGCTACACTCCGGCCGGTGTGTTGCAGTCGGTGACGCTGCCGGATGGCACCGCCTGGCGTTACGACCTGCCTCCGGTCCACGTGACGAAGAAGTACCCCGAATACACCGGGCAGGATCCTTCAGCCTACATGGACTTCGCTGGGCTGTGCGCGAAGACGAACAAGATTGTGCAGACCGAGGTCACGGCTACTGTCACACATCCCTCTGGCGCACTCGGTACTTTTGTGTTTCGACCGTTCCGACACGGGCGCAAGAATGTTCCGTTCAACTGCCAGACCTCCGGCGACGATCAGTTGCTGGCCGACGGATGGAATCTCACGCCCCTCTATCGGGACGCGATGTCTTTGGTGGCAAAGCGGATAAGCGGCCCGGGGATGCCCACCGCGCAGTGGAGCTATCAGTACACCAATCTGGGGTGGCAGTACGACAGGAGAGTCGACCAGGCCGGGTGGCCGATGATTCCGGTGGGGCAGGCAGAGCCCAAGATAACGATTGAAACCCTACCCGATGGGGTTATTCGGACCTACGAATTCGGTAAGGAAGTCGGCTACAACGACGGTCTATTGCTGTCCACGACTACCAGCTCTGGTGGCGCGGTGGTTCGCATCGAGCGCAGCAACTACTACCCGGACGCGCAACTTGCCAGCGCGCCGTTCCCGCGCGAGGCGGGCCGGAATCTCAAGTACGGGGCCAGGGAACTGGGAGAGCATCTGAATCGCCCAGTGCAGAGCACGGTTGTGAATCAGGATGGCGTGCAGTTCACGCGTACTGTGCAGGCCTTTGATGCCTTCGTCCGCGAAGTCACCGTCGCAGAAGCGAATTCCGCCGGCCAGAGTCGCACCACCAGCACCAGCTACTACGACAATCCCGCGCTATGGGTGAACGGCCAGACGGCGCGCAGTGTGCTCAATGGCATCGAACAGTCCCGCACCGAATTCGATACGGCCAAAGCACTGCCGCTGCGCGCCTACGCATTTGGCCGCCTGGCGCAGCAGGTGACCTATGCAGCCGACGGCACGGTTGCCTCGGTGGCCGATGGCCGTGGAAATACCAGCCATCTGTCGGGATGGAAGCGTGGTGTTCCGCAGCAGCTCCGCATGCCGGCCACGCCCGAAGCGCCCAATGGTGCGGTGCGCACGGTTGCCGTCGACGACAACGGTTGGATCACCTCGCTGACCGACGAAACCGGCGCAACCACCAGCTTCAGCTACGACAGCATGGGCAGGCTGCGCAGCCAGCAGTTCCCTGGCGGCGACAGCGTGAACTGGAATGGCGTAACCATGGACCTGCAGCGACTGGGTGGCGCGCAGCTGGGGGTGCCCGCCGGCGCATGGAAGCACTCGCGCACGCAGGGCGGGCGGCGTACGGATACCTACCTGGATGCGATGTTCCGCCCGGTGCTGGTGACCGAGAACGCCAACAACGTGCTGGACAGCGCCGTGGTGACCCGCTACGACACCAGCGGCAAGACCGTGTTTGCCTCGTATCCCACGCGGCAGCTCTCCGATATCAATGCCGCCCTGACCGGCACCACGACGCAGTACGACGCGTTGGGCCGCCCCACCGTGGTCAGTCAATCGTCCGAGCTGGGGGCACTGGTTACCCGCACCGAGTACGTGGGCAACCTGTCGGTGAAGGTGACCAACCCCCGCGGCCAGGCCACGACGACCCGTCACCTTGCCTACGACCAGCCCAGCTACGAGATGCCGCTGACGCTGCAGCACCCGGAAGGCGTGGTGACCGAGATCCAGCGCGACACGCTGGGCAAGCCGCTGGCGATCACCCGCCGCAGTGCAGACGGCAGCCAGTCGCTCACCCGCCGCTACGTCTATGACGGCTACCAGCAGCTGTGCAAGACCATCGAGCCGGAAACCGGTGCGACCGTGCAGGACTACGACGCGGCAGGCAACGTGCTGTGGTCGGCGGCCGGCACGGGTTTGACCAGCACGACCGACTGCAACCGCAGTGAAGCCCTGGCCAGCGGCCGCGTGGTGAAGCGTAGTTATGACGCCGCCAACCGCCTGTCGACCCTGATCTTCCCGGATGGGCGCGGAAATCAGAACTGGTCCTACGCGCCTGATGGTCTGCCGGCCGAGATCAGCACGCAGAACGATCCGGCCCGGCCGATGGTCGTCAACCGCTACCAGTACAACCGCCGCCGCCTGCTCAGCGGCGAAACCCTGCAGCATCCGGATCTGGGAAGCCTGAGCCTGGCCTATGGCTACGATGCCAACGGCACGCTGGCCAGCAATACCTATCCGGGTGGGCGTGTCGTCAGCTATGCGCCGGACGCACTGGGTCGGGCGACGACGGTCGGCGGCTATGCGAAGGAGGCCAGTTACTTTGCCAACGGCGCGTTGGCCCGCTTCGTATATGGCAACGGAATCGTGCACACGTTGACCCAGAATGCCCGCGGGCTGCCCGACCGCAGCCGCGATGCCACTGCAGCGGCCGCAGTGCTGGATGACAGCTATGACTACGATGCTGGTGGCAACGTGATGGCCATTTCCGATGGTCTGCCCGGGGCGCCCGGCAACCGGGACATGACCTATGACGGCCTGGACCGGTTGCGGACGGTCACTGCGCCGGGCTTCGGCAACGCCTTGTATGAGTATGACGCGTTGGACAACCTGCGCCGTGCCAAGGTCGGCAGCCGCGATCGTACGCACTACTTCGATCCGACCAATCGACTGGTCAACGTGATTGAAACCGGAACCGGCGCAACCGTGACCGGTCTTGGCTATGACGTGCAGGGCAATCTTTCGGTGCGCAATGGTCAGGCTTTCGCGTTTGACTACGGCAACCGGCTGCGCGCGGCCGGAACAGCAGAGAGCTACGAGTACGACGCCCACGGTCGTCGGGTGAAGGCCAGCGCCAGTGGCAAGGGGGCAATCTACTCGTTCTACGACAACGGCGGCGTGCTGCGATTCCAGCGCAACGAACGTACCGGCAAGCAGACCGACTATCTCTACCTGTCAGGCAGTTTGGTTTCCCAGGTGCATGGCGAAGCGGCACCCAGCGTTCCCGCGCTGAGTGCGCCGGGCTACATCACCCAGGGCAGCGTGAACCTGACCTGGAGCCCGGCCGGCGGTGCCAACCGCTATGAGTTGCAGCGTGCCCTTGCGGGCACCTGGAGCACGGTCTTCGATGGCGCGGCGCAATCGTTCACCAGCACAGGCCTGGTCACGGGGACCTATCAGTTCCGCGTGCGCGGCTGTCGTGCGGTGTGTGGCGGATGGAGCAATGTCGCGTCAGTGGCCGTGGCATTGGCGCCATCCACCGTGCCGACCCTGAACGTGCCTGCCACAGCCTTCAACGGCAGCTACAACGTAGCTTGGTCTGCGGCTTCCGGTGCCGAGCGCTATGAGCTGGAGGAAAGCGCCAATGGTGGCGCTTGGGCCCAGGTGCACAACGCCATCGGTCAGTCCAAGGCCTTCAGTGGCAAGGCAGCGGGAAGCTACAACTACCGGGTTCGCGCATGTAACCCGGTAGGGTGCACGGGATACAGCGCCACGGCTGCAGTGACGGTCGTATATCCGCCTGCCACTGCGCCCGGACTCTCTGCGCCGGCACGCGCTGCGCCGGGCAGTATTGGTATTGGCTGGAACGGGGTGGCTGGTGCCACGCGTTACACCTTGCAGGAGAGTAGCAATGGTGGCGGATGGGTCACGCTGTTCGACGGCAACGCGGGTTCCTATGCCACCGCTGTGCGTGGTGTGGGCAGCTATGGTTATCGGGTTGCCGCCTGCAATGGCGCAGGCTGCGGGCCGTGGTCGGCCACGTCGACGGTAGCGGTGATCGGGCCGCCGACGATCGAGCCGGTGATCAGCGCGCCGGGCCTGGTGAACGTGCCGCAGTACAGCCTGAGCTGGTCGGTGCCGGCCAACAGCGAGAGCTTCGTGCTGGAGGAGAGTGCCAACGGTGGTGGCTGGACGGTGGTGCATAACGGCGGCGGGAACAGCTTTGGTGCCAGCCGTGGCAATGGCAGCTATGCCTACCGCGTGAGGGCGTGCAATTTCGCGGGGTGCAGTCCCTATTCGGGCATCGCCAGTGTCTCCGTCGTGCTTCCTCCCGCGGCCACTCAGATCTACGTGGCGGAGTGGCTAAGCACGCGCAAGGCGCCCTATCAGGTGCAGTGCAGCGTCGGCTGGCGTGCGGTTCCGGGGGCAACGGAATATCAGCTGGAGCCTTCCGGAGCTGGACGGCGCCTGTACACCGGCCCCAAAACCTACGTGCAGTCAAACGGCGGGACGTACTGCGCCAGTCTCTACATTGTCAGGGCCTGCAACGCCGGCGGCTGTTCGGCATGGTCCGCAGACTTCCCCGTCACCCGCGGCGTATTGAATTGGGACTAAGCCATGAATGGACTCTGTTCACTGTTGATTCGGGCGGTACTCGCGGTGGTGCTGCTGGCGGCCTGTGTGGCGCCGGCAGTTGCCCAGGAAGTGGTCGAGTACATCCACACTGATGCACTGGGTTCACCGGTGGCGATCACCGATGCCAGCGGAAACGTCATCGAGCGTACTGTGTATGAGCCGTATGGGGCGGTGGTGAATCGGCCGTTGAAGGATGGGCCGGGATATACGGGGCATGTGACGGACTCGGGGACCGGGTTGATCTACATGCAGCAGAGGTATTTCGACCCAAGTACTGGCGTATTCCTTTCAGTTGATCCCGTCGCGGCGGATACGGTGACGGGAGGAAATTTTGCGAGATATCTCTATGCGAATGGGAATCCTTACAAGTATGCCGATCCAGATGGGCGGATCGGTAAGCTAATCGCGGAATTGATAAAGAAAATTCTTCCTAAGATTTTGCCAAAGGCATCGCCAAAGCCCGCTCCCAAGGCTGCTCCCAAAGGTTCTCCTCGCACGGAGAAAAAGCCTGATAGTTCTAAGCCGGAATCAGCAGGTGGCGAAGGTTCTGGAAATCGATTTCCTGATCGAGATCTACCGCGAGATCAACACGGAAATCCCACCCCGGATCCTGGTGCAAAAGGACCACATACTCAGCTTGGTCAGAAGGACGGAAGGAAGTCACGATATGATCAGGCTCGAGAGTTCGATGGGGATGGAAAGCCGGTGAAAGACATTGATTTCACTGACCACGGTCGCCCAAGTCAGCATGTGAATCCACATGAACACCCGTATGTTCCGAATAAGACGGGCGGAACACCAATGCGTGGCGATGAAAGACCATTGAATGGAGGGTAGGTCATGAGTGAAGGGTTTGCCCAATTTCCTATTACAGGGAGAGCAGTTGCTGATGCACTCGAGTCGCTCGCGGGACCTGGAGATATCTGGGAGGTTTCAGCCATTGAAACATTAACTTCAGCGGATGACGTGCTGCTGGGTGACCTGTGGCGACGCGTGGTCGCGGGGGACAGGGTCTTCGCTACTCGAGAGATTTGCTCCGCACTGGTAAGAGCAGATCAGGTGGTTACCCTGTATGCGCGTCTGATTGGCAAAGACAATGTTCACCTCTACATTGATGATGGCATTGCTGCCTCTGATGACGGAATTAAGGAAGGCCGCTAGATGAGGAGGGTTTGCTGGCGCAGCTGAGGACGTTGATGGCCCCGCGGAATACATCAGAGGTCATATTGCGCCCTTGAACGCATCGACTCCATAGCTGATTGCTGCGTAGAAGATTGGGTGTGCAGGTGCTATGTGATGGAGTAGCCTCAAAAGGAGGAGCTGAGTGCCAGGGTTTGTTGAAAGCTTCCCCATTTGGGCTTCCATCATTCTAGGTGCCATGTGGATAAACGCATTTGCGGCTCACAGGATGTTGCTTAAAATCGAGCGTGAACGGCCGGAAGTACTCGCTGCAGTCGGAATCATCAAGGTTGATTGGTGGCTTAGGTGCTTGCGCGGTATTGCAGTGCTTGCCCTTACTTCCAAAGGGCAGACGCTCCATCAGGGGGCACGGTGGGTGTTGAGGGGAGTCGTGATGATGTACGTCTTCTTGATTGCCTCCGGGGTATCCATGCTTGTTGGCATGTAGGGGACGGTGCCTCAAGGTCGTTGATGGTGGATGGATCGGCATTACGGTGAGATTGCCCGTTCCTGGCATCACTCGGTGTTTCCCGGTCACGCCTCTGCTTGCTTGCGTCCAGCGCGCAATAAAAAACGCCGCAGTTTCCTGCGGCGTTCTTGTACTTTCCTGGTTCTGGCGAATCCTCAGCCCAGCAGCTTCCGTACCTTGGTCAGCGCGGTCATGAACCGCTCGATCTCGGCGTGCGTGTTGTAGAACGCCAGCGAGGCACGGCATGTGGCGGCGACGCCGAAGTACTGCAGCAGCGGATGCGCGCAGTGCTGGCCCGAGCGCACGGCCACGCCTTCCAGGTCGAGCAGGGTCGCCAGGTCGTGCGCATGCGCGCCATCGATCAGGAAAGAGACCACCGCAGCCTTCTCCGGCGCTTCGCCGATGATACGCAGGCCGTCAACGCGGCGCAGCTCTTCGGTGAAGTGCGCCAGCAGTTCGGCTTCGCGGGCTTCCACGTTCTCCTGGCCAAGCTGCTGCAGGTAGTCGGCAGCCACACCCAGGCCGATGAAACCGGCGATGTTCGGGGTGCCGGCTTCGAACTTGTGCGGGGCATCGTTGAACACGGTGCCGTCGAAGCTGACTTCCTTGATCATCTCGCCGCCGCCGAGGAACGGCGGCATCGCGTCCAAGTGCTCGCGACGGGCCCACAGCGCACCGGTGCCGGTCGGGCCGCACATCTTGTGGCCGGTAATGGCGTAGAAATCGCAGCCGATCGCGGCGACATCGACCTTGCGGTGCGGTACCGCCTGCGAGCCATCGACCACGGTGATGATGTCGCGCTTGCGCGCTTCACGGCAGATCTCGCGCACCGGATTGACCGTACCCAGCACGTTGGAGACATGGGTGACCGCCAGCAGCTTGACTTCCGGGGTCATCGCCGCGCGCAGCGCATCCAGGTCCAGCGCGCCATCAGGGGTGATCTCGGCTACGCGGATGGTGGCGCCGGTACGCTGCGCGACCAGCTGCCACGGCACGATGTTGGCGTGGTGCTCCATGCGCGTGATCAGGATCACGTCACCAGCCTTCAGTCGCGGCAGCGCCCACGAGTAGGCCACCAGGTTGATGGCGAAGGTGGTGCCACTGCACAGCACCAGGTCGCTGGGACGCACGTTGAGGAAGCGCGCCAGCTTGTTGCGTGCGCCTTCGTAGGCATCGGTGGCCTCGCTGCCCAGTGCATGCACCGCACGGCTGACGTTGGCGTTGTAGCGGCGGTAGAACTCGTCCACAGCGCCGATCACCTGCACCGGCTTCTGGCCGGTGTTGGCATTGTCGAAATAGACCAGCGGCTTGCCATGCACTTCACGCATCAGCAGCGGGAAGTCGAGGCGGACGCGGTCCCAGTCGGGGGCGCCGGCGCGTTCTTCGATCGGTCGCGGCGTGGACAGGTTCATGCCACACCCGCCTCGGCGAGGGCCTTGTCCAGGCGACGTGCCAGCTGCGCACGCAGCGCGTCCGGCAGGACCTTCAGCGGCTCGTGGCAGAACGCGGCGCTCAGCAGAGCCTGCGCCTGTGCCTGCGGCAGGCCGCGCGAGCGCAGGTAGAACAGCGCATTGGCGTCGAGCTGGCCGACCGTCGCACCGTGTGCGGCCTTCACTTCATCGGCGTCGATCACCAGCGTCGGCTGGGTGTCGATCTCGGCATCGGCCGACAGCAGCAGGTTCTTGTTGGACAGGTTCGCGTCGGTGCCATCGGCGCCTTCGCGGATCTGGATGCCACCATGGAACACCACGCGGCTGCGGTTGGCGGCGACGCCGCGCCACAGCAGTTCGCAGGCGGTATCGCATGCGATGTGGTCGATGCCCAGGCGGGTTTCGACGTGGCGGCGGCCATTGCCAAGCAGCACGCCGTTGGCGGTCAGCTGGGCATTGTCGCCTTCCAGGCGCACGTTCAGTTCATGGCGGCTGAGCGCGGCGCCCAGTTCCAGGTCGACGCGGTGGTACTGCGCGTCGCGCGCCAGCACGGCGTCGGTGCGCAGGAAGCTGGTCTGGCGCGCGCTGCCGGCCTGCACGCGGGCGTGCTTGAGCACGGCATCACGGGCGACGTGGGCATGTAGCACGGTGTTGTCCAGGTGGGCGGAGTCACCCACGCTGAAGCGATGCTCGACCACGCCCAGGCTGGCGCCGGCACGCAGTTCGATCAGGTGACGGTGGTGCCAGGCCAGGTCGGTGTCGCCGGCGACGCTGGCGAATACCAGCTGCAGCGGCGTTTCGACCTGCACGCCTTCATCCACGCGCAACACCACACCTTCATCGGCCAGCGCGGCATTCAGGCGGGCGAAGATCTCCTCGCTGCGTTCGTAGCGGCGGCCAAGGAAACGCACGGGGTCTTCGCCGGAGGCCAGTGCGGCCGACAGCGGCTGCAGCTGCACGCCGGACGGCAGGGCCTGCACGTCACTCAGCGCGGCATCCAGGCGGCCGTTGACGAACACCAGGCGCGGCGCCGGGATGTCGTCCAGCAGCGTGGCGTCCAGCGCCGGGCCCTGCAGCGGTGCCGCAGCGAACGCACGGCGTTCCAGCTGGCGCAGCGAGGTGTACTTCCAGGCTTCGTTGCGGGCGGCCGGCAGGCCGTCGCGCAGGGCCGCATCCAGCACTTCGCGGCGCGCATCGCTGCCGCAGAAGGCCTGGGCCATCGAATCAAGCAGGGCGCTCATCAGACCGCCGCCTCGGGCACGACCCGGTCCTTCAGGAAGTCATAGCCGTGCGCTTCCAGTTCCAGTGCCAGCTCCGGGCCGCCACTCTTGACGATGCGGCCATCGGCCAGCACGTGCACCACGTCCGGCTTGATGTAGTCCAGCAGGCGCTGGTAGTGGGTGATGACCAGGAACGAGCGATCGGCGGCGCGCAGTGCGTTGACACCATCGGCCACGCTCTTCAGCGCATCGATGTCCAGGCCCGAGTCGGTCTCGTCCAGGATCGCCAGCTTCGGTTCCAGCACGGCCAGCTGGAAGATCTCGTTGCGCTTCTTCTCGCCACCGGAGAAGCCTTCGTTGACGCCACGGTGCAGCAGTTCGTCCTTCAGGTGCAGCACGGCCAGCTTCTGGCGCACCAGCTTGAGGAACTGCATGGAATCGAGTTCTTCCTCACCGCGCGCCTTGCGCTGGGCGTTCAGTGCCGCGCGCAGGAAGTAGGTGTTGTTCACGCCCGGGATTTCCACCGGGTACTGGAACGCCAGGAACAGGCCGGCAGCGGCGCGCGCTTCCGGGTCCTGCTCCAGCAGGTCGACGCCGTCGAACTGCACGCTGCCTTCGGTCACTTCGTAGCCGTCGCGGCCGGCCAGGACATTGCCCAGGGTGGACTTGCCGGCGCCGTTGGGGCCCATGATGGCGTGCACCTGGCCGGGCTGGACGTCCAGCGACAGGCCCTTGAGGATTTCCTTGTCGCCGATGCGGGCGTGGAGGTTTTCGATCTTCAGCATGGTGGGGGTTTCCGTGGGGCGGGCCGCGGCCCGCCGGTAAAGAGAATGCGTTTGCGAGGGGCAGGGGCGGGCGGTCAGCCCACCGAACCTTCCAGCGAGACTTCCAGCAGCTTCTTGGCTTCCACCGCGAACTCCATCGGCAGTTCGCGGAACACCTGCTTGCAGAAGCCGTCGACGATCATCGACACCGCGTCTTCCTGGCTGATGCCACGGGCGCGGCAGTAGAACAGCTGGTCGTCGGAAATCTTCGAGGTGGTGGCCTCGTGCTCGACGGTGGCGCCCGGGTTCTTCACCTCGATGTAGGGGAAGGTGTGCGCGCCGCACTGCTTGCCGATCAGCAGCGAATCACACTGGGTGTAGTTGCGCGCGCCATCGGCATTGCGGTCCACACGCACCAGGCCGCGGTAGGTGTTCTGGCCGCGGCCGGCGCTGATGCCCTTGCTGACGATCTTGCTCTTGGTGCGCTTGCCGACGTGGATCATCTTGGTGCCGGTGTCGGCCTGCTGGCGGTGATGGGTCAGCGCCACGGAGTGGAACTCACCGACCGAGTCGTCGCCCAGCAGCACGCAGGACGGGTACTTCCAGGTGATCGCCGAGCCGGTCTCGACCTGGGTCCAGGTGACCTTGCTGCGCGCACCACGGCATTCGGCACGCTTGGTGACGAAGTTGTAGATGCCGCCGACGCCGTTCTCGTCGCCCGGGTACCAGTTCTGCACGGTGGAGTACTTGATCTCCGCGTCTTCCAGCGCGACCAGCTCGACCACCGCAGCGTGCAGCTGGTTCTCGTCGCGCATCGGCGCGGTGCAGCCTTCCAGGTAGGACACGTAGGCCTTGTCCTCGCACACGATCAGGGTGCGCTCGAACTGGCCGGTGTGGCCGGCATTGATGCGGAAGTAGGTGCTCAGTTCCATCGGGCAGCGAACGCCTTTGGGAATGAACACGAAGCTGCCATCGGAGAACACCGCCGAGTTGAGCGCGGCGAAGTAGTTGTCGCCCACCGGCACCACGGTGCCCAGGTACTGGCGGACCAGTTCCGGGTGTTCCTTGATGGCCTCGGACATCGAGCAGAAGATGATGCCCTTCTCGGCCAGTTCCTTGCGGAACGTGGTGCCGACGGACACCGAGTCGAACACCGCGTCCACCGCCACGCCGGCCAGCTTGGCACGCTCGTGCAGCGGCACGCCCAGCTTGTCGTAGGTGTCCAGAAGTTCCTTCGGCACGTCATCCAGCGAGGCGTACTTCGGGCCCTTCGGCGCGGAGTAGTAGCTGAGCGCCTGCAGGTCGATCGGCGCGATCTCCAGCTTGGCCCAGTCCGGCATCGGCATGGTCAGGAAGTGGCGGTAGGCGTCCAGGCGCCACTGCGTCATCCACTCCGGCTCTTCCTTCTTGGCCGACAGGGCGCGGATGGTGTCCTCGTCCAGGCCCGGCGGCAGGGAGTCCGATTCGATCTCGGTGATGAAGCCGGCCGAATACTTGCGGCCGAGCTGCTCGTGGATCTCGCGGTTGGGGGTGTCGTCGTGGGCGACGTTTTCGATGGTTTCGGTGGCCATGGGGGGCTGCCTACGGATCAGGAGACGACGTCGACAGCGATGGTGCGGCGCTGTTCGTCATCGGCAAGGGGGAGAGGGGGCAGGATCTGCGCAAGGGTGACATCGCGCAGGGCCTCGGAAACCACGTCGTTGATCAGCCGCCAGCTGCTGCGCGCGCCGCACTTGGGCGCCATGCCGCACTGGTGGTGGTCGTGGCTGCATTCGGTCAGGGCCAGTGGCCCTTCCATCGCTTCGACCACTTCGAACAGCGAGATCTCGATGGCCGGGCGGGTCAGGCGGTAGCCGCCACGCACGCCGCGCAGGCCTTCAACCAGGCCGGCCTGGGCCAGCGGCTTGAGCACCTTGCTGACGGTGGGCGGCTCCAGACCGGTGAATTCGGCCAGCTCGGTGGCACTGAGCACCTCGCCCGGACGGGCGGCGAGCACGGTCAGCACGACGGTGGCGTAATCGGTGAGTTTGGTGACGCGCAACATGGGGATGCGAGTGGTTCTTAAAGCGGACTGAAATTGTACGCTTTTATTCGCCGCCATCCAACCCGGGCATTCAGCCGGCGCTGGGGCCGGGTCGGGAGGACACACCGGGGCCGTTGCCAAGGCGCAATGCTGCGCCAACGGGGTGATTTTCGCAATCACCCGGAATGCGCGAGAATCCCTGTTCCATTCGCTGCAAACAGCCCGTGCCGATGCCGAAGAAGATCCAAGCCCGCAAGTCCGCCATCCATGGCAACGGCGTGTTCGCCGTGGCCCCGATCAAGCAGGGCGAGCGCGTGATCCAGTACAAGGGCCTGCTGCGCAGCCACGGCGACGTTGATGCCGATGACAGCGGCGACGTCGAAAGTGGTCATACCTTCCTGTTCACCCTCAACGACGACTGGGTGATCGATGCCAACTACAAGGGCAATGACGCGCGCTGGATCAACCACAGCTGCGACCCGAACTGCGAGGCGGTGATCGAGGAAGACGAGGACGGCGACAGCCGCGGCGACAAGGTGTTCATCGAGGCGCTGCGTGACATCAAGGCCGGCGAAGAGTTGACCTACAACTACGGCATCACCCTGGCTGAGCGCCACACCGCCAAGCTGAAGAAGATCTGGGAGTGCCGCTGCGGCTCGCCCAAGTGCACCGGCACCATGCTGCAGCCCAAGCGCTGACCCGCAGCGGGTAGTGCCGGCCGCTGGCCGGCACACATGTGAAAAGCGTGCCGGCCAGCGGCCGGCACTACCTTACTTACCCAGCACGCCCGCCGGCACCAGGTTGCCCAGGTTCTGGTTGAAGGTGACCACCAGCTTGCCGTTCTTCACCTGCGCCGACTGCACCTGCAGCGCGCCGAGCAGGCCGGCCACGGCCGGGTCCAGCTTGTAGATCGGTTCGCGCTGGGCGTAGTCGCTCAGCCAGGCATTGAGCAGGCCGCGGGTGCGCGAATCGAGGCGACCGCCCTGGTTGGCCGGGGTGAAGTCATCCACGCTGGGCTGCTGCAGGTGGAAGCCCTGGGTCTGCGCGTCGTAGCGCAGTCCACTGCTGAGCTTCACCGTGCCCAGCTTGGCCGGGTTGCCACCGGCGGTGGCCAGTGCCACATCCATGCCCAGGTTCAACCGTTCGCCGGCCGGAAGGCTCAGCTGTGGATGGCTCATGGTCAGCGCGATCAGGCCGCCGAGGGCGTCCTGGGTGCGTGGGAAGCTGCCATCGAGGTACTGCTGCACGTCACTGGCGCCGACCGACAGTTCGCGGCCGGAGATGGAAGGGGCGGCCTGGGCGCCGATCGCAGCGGCGATCAGCACGGTGGACGCCGCGAGGCGGGTCATCAGGGAACGCAGGCGCATGGCGGTGACCGGTGGATATGAATGGACGAATCAAAGAGTAGCCGCGCCGGCTGAATCGCGCGTGCATGCCGCTGCAACGGTTCAGTCCAGCGTTGGCCGCAGTTGCGCCGACTGGATCTGCCAGGCGCGGCCATCGGCACGGGGTTGCACCCGGTACCAGCCACCGAAGCGGAAGGTGCCCTCAGGGGTCACTGCGCGGATCTGTACCGGAACCTCCAGCAGCTGCGGCGGCTGGTGACCGTCGCGCGCGATCGGTAGTTCGCTGGTCAGGCGCAGGCTGCGCACGTCCGTGAGCTGGCGCAATGCGGCATCGTCGGCGCGTCGTGCATCGCTGGGCGGGAAGGTCCACGCGGCGTCGACGGCCTTGCGATCGCGATTGAGCAGGGCCATTACATAGGCATTGAGCATTCCCGCCGGCAGCTCGGCCTCGGCCGCGACGGCGGCAAACAGGGGCTCGACATCGATGGCCTGCACGGCCGGTGCATCGCCTTCTGCGGCGGTCTGTGACTTCGTGCGGGCAGCCGCCTCGGCCGTGGCCGACGGTGTGGCATCCGCTGGATCGGATTGCGATGTCGGCCGGGAACAGGCCAGCAGCACCAGCGGTGCGAGCAGTATCAGGAACCTGCGCATGTCTGCCTCCTCCCCGAGGCGAACGGAAGGAGGCAGTGTATCGGCTGTGCCGCGATCAGCGGGAGGAGGGCAGCTGTTCCAGTGCATCCAGCGCTGGCAGCACCTGCGTGGCGATGGCGGCCAGGGCATGCCCTTCGGTGTCGGCGTGGCGCTGCACGATGTCGCGCAGCAGCTGGGTGGCGATCACCAGGGTCGCGCGCTCGTCACCGCTGATACCAGCGGTGCGCGGCGCCGCTTCCAGCAGGCGCATCAGGTCGCGGCTTGCGCGATGTTCCAGTTCGATGGTGCAGCGCCCGGTGCACTGCAACCCGTCCTTTTCGATGGGGGTCACCGAGATCCGGTAGCGGGTGGAGGGGCTGGCCATGAGGGTGTGCTCGCCGTAGCTGTGGAGGATGTGCCCACCTTAGGCAAGGCCGTGCCCGGCGGCGATGGCCGGGGCTGCACGCAGTGTTCCACCCGGTACGTTCCGGGGCCGCAACGGACCACGCCCAGCCAATGGCGACGGGCCTGTACGCGCATTCCCGGGGATGCGGCAACGCTGTGTTGCGGGCTGTGGTTGGGACAAAAAAAACGGGACGGCCAGAGCCGTCCCGTCGGAATCCGCGTTGGGGCGCGCGCTTACAGCGCGGCGTCCTTCAGCTTCTTCAGCGGACGCACCTTCAGCTTGGTGGTGGCCGGCTTGGCAGCGAACCACTGCTCTTCCTTGGTGAACGGGTTGATGCCCTTGCGCTTCGGCTTGGCCGGCACATTGACGGTGGTGATCTTCAGCAGGCCCGGCAGGGTGAAGGAGCCAGCGCCCTTCTTGTGCACCGAGGAGGCGACGGCGCTTTCAAGCGAGGCCAGCACAGCGCGGACGTCCTTGGCGATGACGCCGGAGGCTTCAGCGATGTGTGCAACCAGGCCGGACTTGGTCAGCACTTCCTTGATCGGCTTCGGAGCGGCCGGCTTGGCGGCTGCCTTCGTCGCGACTTTCTTCACTGCCTTCTTCGGGGCAGCCTTCTTAGCGGTCTTTGCCATGGTTTCCTGTTCCGTGAACGGTTGGTTGTTTGGTCGGCGCCGAACCCCGTCGGCAAGCGCAATGTAGGGCAACTCTCGGGCGCCGCCAATAGCCCGAAGCGTGGAAAGTGCATGTTTTTTCATATCCAGGCCGATTCAGTACATGGCCGGCAGTGGGGGAAGGGGGTGTGGCAGCGCGCGCGATAGCCCGCGCCCGCGCATTGGAGGAATGCGCGAAACCACTGAAAACAAGGGAAAAATGCGCGCCGGCCTGGCGAAGAAGTGACCAGTTGTCCGGTTTCCGGCGGACCTGTGGCGTGCGGCGGAGCGACGCAGGGCTAACGCCTCCCGTGCGAGGGTGACCGTTCATCACCGTCACGCAGGAGCAGCACATGGGAATCTCGCGACACGCCACCGCGCACTGGGAAGGCGATCTGAAGTCGGGCAAGGGGCAGTTGAGCACGCCGCAGAGTGGGCTGCTGGACAAGACCCGCTACGGCTTCAACAGCCGCTTCGGCGACGAAAAGGGCACCAATCCGGAAGAACTGATCGCTGCCGCGCACGCCGGCTGTTTCACCATGGCGCTGTCGGCCAAGCTCGGCGAAGCCGGCTTCACCCCGACTTCGCTGGATACCGAAGCCAAGGTCGATCTGTCGCTGGAAGGCGGCCCGCAGCTGTCGCAGATCCGGCTGAAGGTGAAGGCGGTGGTGCCGGGCATCGACGCGACGCAGTTCCGTGCGATTGCCGATGACGCCAAGCAGAACTGCCCGGTATCCAAGGCGCTGAGCGCAGTGCCGATCAGCCTGGAAGCCGAGCTGGGCTGAGCCGGCGTATCTGTAGAGCCGAGCCCATGCTCGGCTCCTCTGGCTGCCATGATCTGGCCGGAGAGCAGCCGAGCATGGGCTCGGCTCTACAGCATCCCTTTACCAATCGATGGTGCCGGTGATGACCGTCTGCACCTGGCCACCGGACCAGACTTCCCCGTCTTCATCGACGAAAAGGGTCAGGCGCGCGTCGTGGCCGACTTCGCGGCCCTGGCTGACTTCGAACGGTGCGCGACCACGGGGCAGCGCATCGCGCAGGTCCAGCCATGCGGCCAGCACCGCATTGGCGGCACCGGAGGCGGCGTCCTCGAAGCGGCGTCCATTGCCGACGAAGGCACGTACCGCCAGATCGAAGCCCTCACCGCCATCGCTGAAGGCATAGGCAAACACGCCCATGCTGTCGGTGGACTCGGCCAGTGCGGCCACCGCATCCCAGTCCGGCTGCAATGCGCGCAATGCGGCCTCATCGGCCACCTGCACCACCCACCAGCTGCGTCCGCCCTGCATCCGCGCCGGCGGCAGGGAGCCCAACGGCCAGTCCTTCAGCGCCGCCTGCAGGCGTGGATCGGTCGCCTCGGCAGTCTCGGCCAGCTGCGCGCGCGGCGTGCGGATGGCGATGCGCTGCTGCGCACCCTCACCGCTGACGCGTAGCGGCAGGGCACCGGCAATGCCGTCCTGTACCAGCACACCATCGACCGCTGCGGCCAGGCCGGCCTGCAGCACCGCATGCGCGGTGCCGACGCTGGGGTGGCCGGCAAACGGAACTTCCTTCTGCGGGCTGAACATGCGCAGCCGGTAACTGGCACCGGCGACCTGCGGCGGGAACACGAAGGTGGTTTCGGGCAGGCGCGTCCAGCGCGCGATGGCCTGCATGCTGGCGTCGTCCAGGCCCTCGGCATCGAGCACCACGGCCAGCGGATTGCCGGCGCCGGCGCGCGGGGAGAACACATCCAGCTGCAGGAAACGGCGGGTGGACATCAGGCGGCACTCCAGTAAACAGGCCGCATAGCGTAGCGCGGGGCACCAAAAAGGGGACGGAGGGAATTAAGTCGCTTTTGCCCCATGTGCCATAAGCGACTTAATTCCCTCCGTCCCCTTTTTTCCGTGGGCTACCAGCGGATGTGGCCGTCGATGACCGCCTGCACCTGGCCGCCGATCCAGACCGTGCCCTGCGCATCGACCTGCACCTGCACGCGGCCATCGCGGCCGACTTCGCGGCCCTGGCTGGCCACGTAGTGGCCCTCGCGGCCGGGCAGGGCATCGCGCTGGCGCAGCCAGGCGCCGATCAGCGCATTGGCGCTGCCGGTCACAGGGTCCTCGGGTACGGCGGCCGCATCAGCGGGGCAGAATGCGCGCACCACCCGGGTATGGTCGGTGCCGGCTTCGTCGGCGAACACGGCCAGGCCGGTGGCATCAGTGGTGAGGCTCCAGTCGGCCAGTGCGGCCATGTCCGGCACCAGGTTGCGTACGGCGGAGGCGTCGCGCAGCGGCAGCAGCCACCAGCGAGCGCCGTTGTCCCAGAGTTCGGGTACGTGCCCGCTGGCAGCCAGCGCCAGCAGCGCTTCCGGCGCTCCGTCCGCCGCTGTGTCCAGTTGCTGCGCCGGTGGGCTGGCCAGTTGGATCTGCAGTGCCTCGGCCGGGCCGCTCACCCGTACCGGCAGCAACCCCGCCGCGCATTGCTGCAGCAGAGCACCGTCGCGTGGTTGCGCCAGGCCGCAGGTCACCGCCGCCCAGGCGGCGCCGACGCTGGGGTGGCCGGCAAATGCCAGCTCGCGGGTCGGGGTGAAGATGCGGATGCGGTAGTCGGCGCCGGGCGCACTGGGGCGCAGGAAGAACACCGTCTCGGACAGGTTCAGCCAGGCGGCCAGGGCCTGCATCTGGCTGCTGGAGAGCTCGTCGGCGTCCAGGATGACGCCCAGTGGGTTGCCGGTGCCGGGGCGGGGGGCGAAGACATCGAGCTGCAGGTAACGGAGGACGGCCATCTACGGGGATATTGCGCTTAGAATCAAAGGTTCCGCCCCCGAGGGCGGCTTCCCCACATTCTACATAGCCAATCCATGTCAGCTTCCCCCCTTGTCGATCGTTGGATCGTACTGAAGTTCGGCGGCACCTCGGTGTCGCGTCGTCATCGCTGGGACACGATCGGGAAGCTGGCGAAAAAACGTGCGGAAGAGACCGGCTCGCGCGTGCTGGTGGTGGTTTCGGCGCTGTCCGGGGTCACCAACGAACTGACCGCGATCGCCGATGGCGCGCCGGACAGCCGTGATCGCGTGGCGGCGCTGGTCGAACGCCACGAGGCCTTCCTGGTTGAACTCGGCCTGGGCCGCGAGGTGCTGGCCGAGCGCCTGGCGGCGCTGCAGGGGCTGCTCGACGACGCGCGCGCGGCCACCCGGCCGCTGCAGTGGCAGGCCGAAGTGCTGGGCCAGGGCGAACTGCTGTCCTCCACCCTGGGCGCGGCTTATCTGCACGCTTCGGGCCTGGACATGGGCTGGATGGATGCCCGCCAGTGGCTGGACGCGATGCCGCCGCAGCCGAACCAGAGCGACTGGTCGCAGCGCCTGTCGGTGAACTGCCAGTGGCGTGCCGATGCGGAGTGGATGCAGCGCTTCCGCGCGCAGCCGACCCGCCTGCTGATCACCCAGGGTTTCATCTCGCGGCATGCCGATGGCGGTACCGCCATCCTCGGCCGTGGTGGCTCGGATACCTCGGCGGCGTACTTCGGCGCGCTGCTCGGCGCCAGCCGCGTGGAGATCTGGACCGACGTGCCGGGCATGTTCAGCGCCAACCCGAAGGATGTGCCGGACGCGCGCCTGCTGACCCGCCTGGACTATTACGAGGCGCAGGAAATCGCCACCACTGGCGCCAAGGTGTTGCACCCGCGCTCGATCAAGCCGTGCCGCGATGCCGGCGTGCCGATGGCCATCCTCGATACCGAGCGCCCGGAACTGCCGGGCACCAGCATCGATGGCAGCGCTGCGCCGGTGCCGGGCGTAAAGGCGATCAGCCGCCGCAACGGCATCGTGCTGGTGTCGATGGAAGGCATCGGCATGTGGCAGCAGGTCGGCTTCCTGGCCGATGTGTTCAACCTGTTCAAGAAGCATGGCCTGTCGGTGGACCTGATCGGTTCGGCCGAAACCAACGTCACCGTGTCGCTGGATCCGTCCGAGAACCTGGTCAACACCGATGTGCTGGCCGCGCTGTCGGCCGACCTGTCGCAGATCTGCAAGGTGAAGGTGATCGTGCCGTGCGCAGCGATCACCCTGGTTGGCCGCGGCATGCGTTCGCTGCTGCACAAGCTGTCGGACGTGTGGGCCACATTCGGCCGCGAGCGCGTGCACATGATCTCGCAGTCGTCCAACGACCTGAACCTGACCTTCGTCATCGACGAAGCCGATGCCGATGGCCTGCTGCCGATCCTGCACGCCGAGCTGATCGACAGCGGTGCGATGCCGGTGGAAGAGACCGAAGTGTTCGGCCCACGCTGGCGCGAGATCGCCGGCACCGTGCGCCCGCGTGGCACGCCGTGGTGGCGGGGCCAGCGGGCGCACTTGCTGCAGCTGGCCGACGCCGGTACGCCGCGCTATGTCTACCACCTGCCGACCGTGCGCGCCCGTGCCCGCGCGCTGGCCGCGATCAAGCCGATCGACCAGCGCTACTACGCGATCAAGGCCAACAGCCACCCGGCCATCCTGCAGCTGCTGGAAGCCGAGGGCTTCGGCCTTGAGTGTGTATCGCACGGCGAACTGAAGCACGTGTTCCAGCACCTGCCGGAACTGTCGCCCAAGCGCGTGCTGTTCACCCCCAGCTTCTGCCCGCGCAGCGAGTACGAAGCCGCGTTCGCGCTGGGCGTGACCGTCACCGTCGACAATGTCGAAGCGCTGCAGCGCTGGCCGGACCTGTTCCGCAACCGCGAGCTGTGGCTGCGCGTGGATCTGGGCCGTGGCGAAGGCCACCATGCCAAGGTCCGTACCGGCGGCAAGGACTCCAAGTTCGGCCTGCCGATCGCCCGCGTCGATGAGTTCGTGCGCGCGGCCACCGATCTGGGCAGCCGCGTGGTCGGCCTGCACGCGCACCTCGGCAGTGGCGTGGAAACCGCGCAGCACTGGCGTCTGATGTGCGATGAGCTGGCCGGTTTCGCCCGCCGCATCGGCAGCGTACACACCATCGATATCGGCGGTGGCCTTCCAATTCCGTACAGCGACGAAGACGAGCCGTTCGACCTGGACGCCTGGGCCGAGGGTCTGGCCGAGGTCAAGGCACTGCATCCTGCATTCCGCCTGGCGATCGAGCCGGGCCGCTACCTGGTGGCCGAATCCGGCGTGCTGCTGACCCATGTCACCCAGGTGGTGGAGAAGGACGGCGTGCGCCGTGTTGGCCTGGATGCCGGCATGAACGCACTGATGCGCCCGGCCCTGTACGACGCCTGGCACGACATCGAGAACCTCAGCCGCCAGGGCGGTTATGCCGAAGCGGCATTCGACGTGGTCGGCCCGATCTGCGAATCCAGCGATGTGTTCGGCAAGCGCCGCAAGCTGCCGGTGTCGACCGCACCGGACGACGTGATGCTGATCGCCGATGCCGGCGCCTACGGCTATTCGATGGCCAACACCTACAACCAGCGGATGCTGCCGCGCGAAGACGTGATCGAATGACCACCGCGCGCGCCCTGCACCCGCCCACCGACACGCCCCGCGCCATCGCGCGGGCCCGTGCCTGACCGGATACACCATGACTGCTTTCGACAAACACCAGGTTTCCCGCTTCCGCTTCGTCCGCTGCGAATTCGCCGCGGACACTGGCGTGGCCAAGCTGGTCTACGCCTTTGATGACGGCCCGGAGATGGTGGAAACCATCACCGTGCCGGGCGCCCCGTTCGTGCTGGACGAAGCGCGTACCGCCGCTGTGCAGCGCGCGCTGCAGCTGCTGCACCTGATCGCCGGTGTCAGCTACTACAAGGCGGGCGTGCCGGAGACGGTCAGCATCGACAGCTACGCCATCGATGCCGATACCGCTGCGCTGGTGGAGACGGTCTACCTCAATGGCCTGGGTGAATTTGCCTACCGCAACGGCCTGAACCTGCGCGGGCGCTTCCGCCTGCCGGTGCAGGGCGAGGCAGTGCAGGCGCCGGTGCTGGGCCTGCAGCCGCACGCGCTGGTGGCGATCGGTGGCGGCAAGGATTCGCTGGTCAGCATCGAAGCGCTGCGCCGTGCCGGCGTGGACGAGACGGTGACCTGGATCGGTGGCTCGCAGCTGATCCGTGCCTGCGCTGAACGCACCGGTCTGCCCACCTTGAACCTGGGCCGCGCGCTGGCGCCGGAACTGTTCGAGCTCAACCGCCAGGGCGCCTGGAACGGGCATATCCCGGTTACCGCGGTGAACTCGGCAATCATGGTGCTGGCCGCGCTGCTGCAGGGCGTGGACCAGGTGGTGTTCTCCAACGAACGTTCGGCCAGCTACGGCAGCCAGATTCCAGGCACCGGCGAAGTGAACCACCAGTGGTCCAAGGGCTGGGCGTTCGAGCAGGCGTTCGGCAGCCACGTGCAGAAGCACGTCGCTGCGGACCTGCAGTACTACTCGCTGCTGCGCCCGATGTCGGAGCTGGCGGTGGCTCGCCAGTTCGCCAAGACCGACTTCTACGACGCGCATTTCTCCAGCTGCAACCGCAACTTCCACATCCTCGGCGAGCGCCCGGTGAACCGCTGGTGCGGCGTCTGCCCGAAGTGCCATTTCGTGTTCCTGGCGCTGGCCCCGTTCATGCCCAAGACGCGCCTGGTGCGTATCTTCGGCCGCAACCTGCTGGACGATGCCGAGCAGGCCGGTGGCTTCGACGCACTGCTGGAGTTCCAGGACCACAAGCCGTTCGAGTGCGTGGGCGAAGGCCGCGAATCGCGCGCGGCGATGGCGACCCTGGCGCAGCGCCCGGAGTGGAAGGAAGACGTGCTGGTGAAGCGCTTCTGCAATGAGATCCAGCCGCAGCTGGATGCCGCCGAACTGGAACTGGCACCGCTGCTGCAGCTGCAGGGCGAGCATCGCGTTCCGGCTGCGCTGTGGGAACGGGTGCGTGAAGATTTCGAAGCTTGAAGGAAAGCGCGTTGCGCTGTGGGGCTGGGGCCGTGAGGGCCGTGCGGCATTTGCGGTGCTGCGTGAGCGCCTGCCGGCACTGCCGCTGAGCCTGTTCTGCCCGGCGGCCGAAGTGGAGTCCGCGCGTGCGGAAACACAGGGCGTGCTGGACGTGCGTGGTGAGCCGTCGGCCGAGGCGCTGGCTGCCTTCGATGTGGTGATCAAATCGCCCGGCATCAGCCCGTACCAGCCGATCGCGCTGGCCGCGGCGGCGCAGGGCACCACTTTCATCGGTGGCACCGCGCTGTGGTTTGCCGAGCATGCGGGTGCCGATGGCATCGTGCACGACACCGTGTGCGTGACCGGCACCAAGGGCAAGAGCACCACCACCGCGCTGGTCGCGCACCTGCTGCGTGCCGCCGGCCACCGCACCGGCCTGGTCGGCAACATCGGCCTGCCGCTGCTGGAAGTGCTGGATCCGCAGCCCACGCCCGAGTACTGGGCGGTGGAACTGTCCAGCTACCAGACCGGCGAAGTGGCACGCAGTGGCGCCCACCCGCAGGTGGCGGTGGTGCTGAACCTGTTCCCCGAACACCTGGACTGGCATGGCAGCGAACAACGTTACATCGAGGACAAGCTGCGGCTGGTGACTGAAGCCGCACCGCGCATCGCCGTGCTCAATGCCGCCGATCCGCATCTGGCTGCGCTGTCGCTGCCCGATAGCGAAGTGGTCTGGTTCAACCAGCCGCAGGGCTGGCATATGCGTGGTGACATCGTGCATCGCGGCGAGCAGGCCGTGTTCGATACCCGCAACACGCCGCTGCCGGGTCGCCACAACCGCGGCAACCTTTGTGCGGTACTGGCGGCGCTGGAAGCGCTGGGGCTGGACGCCGTGGCGCTGGCACCGGCGGTGCAGGATTTCCGTCCGCTGCCGAATCGCCTGCAGCGCATCGGCGCGGCCGATGGCCTGACCTACGTCAACGATTCGATCAGCACCACGCCGCATGCCAGCCTGGCCGCGCTGGAGTGCTTCGCCGGGCAGCGCATCGCGTTGCTGGTGGGCGGGCATGACCGTGGCCTGGACTGGACCGATTTCATGCAGCACATGGCGCACGACGTGCCGCCGGTGGAGATCGTGACCATGGGCAGCAACGGCCCGCGCATCCACGCGATGCTGCAGCCGCTGGCCGATGCCGGTCGCTTCGGTCTGCACGCGGCGGCGGATCTGCCCGAGGCAATGGCGCTGGCACGTGCCGCGTTGGGTTCTGAAGGCGGGGTGGTATTGCTGTCGCCGGGCGCGCCGAGCTTTGGTGCCTACCGGGATTACGTGGCGCGTGGCCGTCATTTCGCTGAGCTGGCTGGGTTTGACCCGGAGAGCATCAGCGCGATTCCCGGGCTGGGTATCGCTTGAAGGTAGTGCCGGCCGCTGGCCGGCAACCTCCGGAGAAATTCATCCACGCATGGCGTGGATCTACTGTTCGTCTTCGATGAACGCGTAGCCGCCTTCGATCAGCTGCTGCAGGTACGCATCGAAGCTGGGCGCGATCACCGCATAGCTGTCCGGATCGTGCAGGTAGCGCACCACCTGGCCGACCGCGCCGCCCGGCGCGGGATCAAAATCCAGGTACAGCATCGAGGTGCCGCCGTTGTTCATGCAGTGCGAGAAGCACAGGCGGCGGTTCATCGGCAGATCGGCGTCGATGCCCTCACCCAAGATCTCTGGCTCGTCATCCAGCCACTCTTCGTAGATCGAACGGATGCTGTCGTCCCACTGCTGCTGGTCTTCGAAGATCTGCGCAACCGAACGCAGGTAGTAGGGATAGCCGCCGTCCTCCACGTCCGAGCCGAGCACCAGCACGCAGACCTCGCCGCCGGGGTACTCACGGAAGTGGGTGCCATCCACGCGGGACAACAGTTCCAGCAGGCTGTCTGGCACCTGAGGCCACTGCGCACGCAGGCGCTGCAGGTCTTCGCCGCTGGCGCCCTGCACGTGGGCCCACTGCGGGGCATCCTCGGCAGGCAGGCGGGGGATCAGGCCAGACAGAAAGCGATCAACAAGGTTCATGCAGAAAAAAGGGGACGGAGGGGATTAAGTCGTATCCAACCACACCTGCGTCACGTCGCCAATGCAGAATGCGACGCGGGAGGGGCGAATACGGCTTAATCCCCTCCGTCCCCTTTTTCTTGCGGAGCAGGCGCATGAATCGTTGGCGATGCAGTGTGGCGGTGGTTCTGGGGCTGGCGGCGATGCCGGCGTGGGCGGCGATGAAGACGCAGCCGGTGGAGTGGAAGCACCAGGGCACGACTTTCAGCGGCGTGCTGGTCTATGACGACGGCGACAACGATAAGCGCCCCGGGCTGGTGATGGTGCCGAACTGGAAAGGCGTGAACGAATCGGCGGTCGAGAAGGCCAAGCAGCTGGCCGGCGATGACTATGTGGTGCTGGTGGCCGATGTCTACGGCAAGAGCGTGCGGCCGAAGACCGATGCCGAGGCCGGGCCGGTGGCGACCAAGCTCCGCAATGATCGGCCGCTGCTGCGTGCGCGTGCGCTGGAGGCGGTGAACGTGCTCAAGGCCCAGGCCGGCAAGGCACCGCTGGATGCCAGCCGGATCGGTGCGGTGGGCTTCTGTTTCGGTGGCACCACGGTGCTGGAGCTGGCCCGTGCCGGTGCGCCGCTGGCAGGGGTGGTCAGCCTGCACGGCGGGCTGGGTTCGCCGCTGCCGGCACAGGCTGGTGGCAGCCACCCGTCGGTGCTGGTGCTCAATGGCGCCGACGACACCAGCGTGACCGCCGAGGACATCGGCAGCTTCCAGAAAGAAATGGACGCGGCCAAGGTCGATTGGGAGTTCACCAACTACAGCGGCGCGGTGCACTGCTTTGCCGAGCGCGATGCCAACAGCCCGCCGGGCTGCCAGTACAACGAACGGGCGGCCAAGCGCGCCTGGAAAGCGCTGGATGAGTTCTTCGAGGAGCGCTTCGAGAAACGTTGATCCGTGCAGCGGTAGTGCCGGCCGCTGGCCGGCATTCCCGTGACATCCGCAGCATCATGAGGTTGCCGGCCAGCGGCCGGCACTACAATGCGGTAAACGCGATCGGTCGGTAGTCACCGATGTTTCCGTGCCGACCGTTGGTCGGCACACCTCAACCCATCAATGCGAGCGCTGCACCGCGTAGCGGGCCAGGCCGCGCAGGGCCGCCACGGCATCATTGTCGGCCAGGCCATCGAGCGCGCGCTCGGCGGCCTCGGCATATTCCTCGGCACGCGCGCGGCTGTAGTCCAGGCCGCCAGTAGCGCGGATCGCGGCCAGCACTTCCGGCATCGCCGAGGCGTCGCCGTCCTGCACGATGGTGCGCAGGCGTTCGCGGGTGGCGGCGTCCGAATGGGCCATGGCATGGATCAGGGGCAGCGTGGCCTTGCCCTCGGCGAGGTCGTCACCCAGGTTCTTGCCCAGCTCCTCGGCATTGGCCGAATAGTCCAGCACGTCGTCGGCAATCTGGAACGCGTAGCCCAGGTGCATGCCGTAGTCGAACAGGGCCTGCTGGGTGGCTTCATCCACGCCGCTGGCCAGCGCGCCCAGGCGGGTGCCGGCGGCGAACAGCACCGCGGTCTTGCGCTCGATCACGCGCAGGTAGGCGGCTTCGTCGGTATCCGGGTTGTGCACGTGCAGCAGCTGCAGCACTTCACCCTCGGCGATGCGGTTGGTGGCATCGGCCAGGATCTGCATCACCGACATGCGCTCCAGCTCGACCATCAGCTGGAAGCTGCGTGAGTACAGGAAGTCGCCGACCAGCACGCTGGGCGCGTTGCCCCACAGCGCGTTGGCGGTGCTGCGGCCACGGCGCAGGCTGGATTCGTCCACCACGTCGTCGTGCAGCAGGGTGGAGGTGTGGATGAACTCGATGATCGCCGCCAACTGGTGGTGGTCCGGACCGGCCTGGCCGACCGCATGGCCGGCAAGCATCACCAGCATCGGGCGCAGGCGCTTGCCGCCGGCGGAAATGATGTGGTCGGCGATCTGGTTGATCAGCACGACGTCCGAGGACAGGCGGCGCCGGATCAGGGCGTCGACGGCGGCCATGTCGGCCGCGGCAAGCGACTGGATCTGGGGCAGGCCCAGGGCGGGACGGGTGTCTTCGGTGATGGTCATGCGATCAGGCTTTCAGGCTCATCGCTGATTATAGGCGTTGCCTGTGAATTCGGGCGCAAACCGGGCAGGCCGGCGTCCGCGGCCCGGCCACGGATGCCGCCTGCGTGAATACGTATGCAGGTTGCGCCATGCCCGTGAGGCCACCGCTAAGCTTGCGGCATCAGGATTTCGGCCCGCTCCCGGCGGGTCCCGCACGCCCGGAGGGGGGCTGTCGATGTCGCACTATCCATGGTGGCGCGGAGCCGTCATCTACCAGATCTACCCGCGCAGTTTCCTTGACGCCAACGGCGACGGGGTAGGCGACCTGCCGGGCATCATCCAGCGCCTGGACCACATCGCAACGCTGGGCGTGGACGCGATCTGGATCTCGCCGTTCTTCAAATCGCCGATGGCCGACTTCGGCTACGACATCGCCGACTACCGCGACGTCGACCCGCTGTTCGGCAGCCTGGACGACTTCGACCGCCTGCTGGCCAAGGCGCACGGTCTGGGCCTGAAGGTGATGATCGACCAGGTGCTGAGCCATACCTCGATCGAGCACGCCTGGTTCCGCGAGAGCCGCCAGGACCGGACCAACCCCAAGGCCGACTGGTACGTATGGGCGGACCCGCGCGAGGACGGCACGCCGCCCAACAACTGGCTGTCGCTGTTCGGCGGCGGCGCCTGGCAGTGGGAGCCGCGCCGAGAGCAGTACTACCTGCACAACTTCCTGGTGGACCAGCCGGACCTGAACTTCCATCACCCGGACGTGCAGCAGGCCACCCTGGACAACGTGCGCTTCTGGCTGGACCGCGGCGTGGATGGCTTCCGCCTGGATGCGATCAACTTCTGCTTCCATGATGCGCGCCTGCGTGACAACCCGGCCAAGCCCGCCGACAAGCGGGTGGGGCGCGGCTTCAGCCCGGACAACCCGTACGCCTACCAGTACCACTACTACAACAACACCCAGCCGGAGAACCTGCCGTTCCTGGAGCGCCTGCGCGCGCTGCTGGACGAGTACCCGGGGGCGGTCAGCCTGGGCGAGATATCTTCGGAGGACTCGCTGGCCACCACCGCCGAGTACACCTGCGATGGCCGCCTGCACATGGGCTACAGCTTCGAGCTGCTGGTGGACGACTACAGCGCGGCCTACATCCGCGATACGGTTTCGCGGCTGGAAGCGGCGATGACCGAAGGCTGGCCGTGCTGGGCAGTTTCGAATCACGACGTGGAGCGGGCGGTCAGCCGCTGGGGCGGCCACCCGGCTGACCCGCGCCTGGCGAGGATGCTGGTGGCGATGCTGTGCTCGCTGCGCGGCTCGGTCTGCCTGTACCAGGGCGAGGAACTGGGCCTGGCCGAGGCCGAGGTGCCGTTCGAGGCCCTGCAGGACCCCTATGGCATTACCTTCTGGCCCAACTTCAAGGGCCGCGATGGCTGCCGGACCCCACTGCCGTGGACCGACGCGCCGCTGGCCGGTTTCACCGCCGGCCAGCCGTGGCTGCCGATCCCGCCCGAGCACCGCGCCGCGGCCGTGGCGGTGCAGGAGCGCGACCCGGACTCGGTCCTGGCTGCGTTCCGCGGGTTCCTGGCCTGGCGGCATAGCCAGCCGGCACTCCTGCATGGCAGCATCCGATTCATCGAAAGCGCCGAGCCAGTGCTGCTGTTCGAGCGTATGCTTGCAGATGAAACCCTCCTGCTGGCCTTCAACCTGTCGGCCGAGGCGGTGAGCCATCCGCTGCCGCCGGGCAACTGGCAGCAGGTGGCGGTGCCAGGCCCGGATGCGGGCACGGTGCAGGGCAATGAACTCCAGCTGCCGCCGCGCGCGGTGTATTGCGCCCGACGCAGCTGACCGTTTTCTCCGGTGGCGGTACTTGCGGGGACGGGGCCGAAGCGCCCCGTCCCTTTTTTGTGGGTGGGATGCCGGTGAAGGGCATTCGCGCAAAAGAAAGCCCGCTGCCTGCGCAGCGGGTTTCCGGTCCTGCTCCCTGTTTTCTGTTGCCGGCCAGCGGCCGGCACTACCGGGTCCGGGTTGCCGGGCGCGGCCCGGCGCTACCTCAGAACTTGTAGTTCACGCCCAGCATGTAGGTGCGGCCCCACTCGATGTACTCCAGCGGGCGGTCCTTGCTGCCGGCGTAGGTGCGGTACGGCTCGTTGGTCAGGTTGCTGCCCTGCAGCAGCAGGGTCAGCCCGCGCAGGCTGCTGCTGTCGCTGAAGGTGTAGCTGACCTGTGCATCGGTCACGTTCTCGCCCACCACGTAGCGCAGCGTGCGATTGCCGTTGAAGTTGCCGATCTCACCGATGAAGTCCGAACGGCGGCGCTGGCTCACACGTGCTTCAAAGCCGCTGCGCTCGTAGTAGGCGGTGAAGTTGTACACGCGCTTGGACAGTCCCGGCAGGCTGATCGGGTCGGTGCCCACACTGGAGGCGCTCTCCGGATCCAGGATGGTGATGTCGCTCTTGTTGAAGGTCGCGCTGGCCTGCACGCCGAAGCCGCGCAGGCTGTCGGTCAGCATCTCCAGCGGGAACGACCCGGTCAGCTCCAGCCCCTTCAACGTGCCGCCCTTGCCGTTCTGCGGCGTGGAGAAGGTGCCGGTGGTCAGCACCGGTGCGGTCATGCCCGGCGGTGGCACGTAGTTGCCGAGCAGGCCGCTGAAGTCGTAGTTGTCCACCGACTGCGTGTAGACGTAGCTCTTCAGGTCCTTGTAGAAGATCGCCGCAGCCACGTAGGCCTTCTCGCCGAAGTACTTCTCATAGGACAGATCCAGCGCGGTGGCGCGCCACGGATCCAGCAGCGGATTGCCACCGCTGCCACCGGGGCGGCCGTTGTTGGTATCCACGCCGAATTCCAGGCCGGCACGCATCTGGTCCACGCGCGGGCGCGCGACCTGCTTGGCGGCGGCGAAGCGCAGCGTCTGCTGGTGCGGGAACATGAACACCAGGTTCAAGCTCGGCAGCCAATCCTTGTAGGTCCTGCCGGCAGAGAAGGGCTGGATGTTGCTGCCCGCCGGCTGCGAGCTGTCCCAGTAGCGCGAGTCCGAGCTCTGGTCGGTGTGCTGCATCTGCACGCCGATGTTGCCGCGCACGCCGACCACGCCGATGTCGGTGTTGATGTTCAGGCGTGCCCACGCCGTGGTGATCTTCTCCTCGACCGTCCAGGATTTCGGAATCAGGTAGTCCAGGTTGTCGACCGGGTTGAAGGTCATGTAACGACCGACGGCTGCCGGCACATTCCACGACGGGATGTAGCCGATGCCGGCGAAACCGAGGTTGACCGGGCGGTACTGCAGGTCCGGTGCGATGGTGGATTCGCCTTGGGAGCCGAGCAGGATGTTGCCTTCGGCCTGGGCCTTCTGCTTGCGACGGTCGGCATAGTTCACGCCCACGTCCACATCCGAGAACCAGCTGGACATCGCCTCGGGAACCGGCAGCGTCGCCGCCAGCTTGGCGCCCTTCAAGCGGTCTTCGACCTCTGGCACCTTGCCGTAGCCGGAACCATAGATCGTGTTGGTCAGGAACAGGCTGTCCGGATTGGAATAGTCGCGCCCCGGCGTGATCTGCGAGAAGCTGTTGTTGTTCACCACCAGCCCGATCGTGTCGAACTGCGGGCGCGGCACCAGCTGCAGGTTGTTTTCCAGGTTGATCTCGCGGCGGGTTGCCTTCGAATAGTTCAGGTCGGCGACCAGCTTCACGCCACCGACGTTGAACTCGTTGTTCCAGCCGAACGCATCGATCTTGTCCTTGCGCTTGTTGTACATGCCGCGCACCAGCGGGTACGCATTGTTGATCGTGCCACCGGTGAAGCTGCCATCGGCATTGCGGCCGACATTGCTGAACACCGGCAGGATCGCGTTGGGATTGTTGCTGTCCTCGCCGTTGCCGCTGAGGCTCAGCTCGAACTGGTTGGCGGTGTCGATCTGCTCGGCTTCGGTGTGGAACGCATCGAAGGTGCTGGTCCAGCTGTTGCTGGGGCGGAACTGGATCGTTGCCATCACGCCGTCGCGCTTGTTGTTGCCGGTGCGGCGCAGGGCCTTGATGCCATCGGTGAAGTAGGTGCCAGGTGCGATTCCGCGACGCTCGCCCTTGTCGGTGTGTTCGGTGGTCCAGGGCTCGTACAGGCCGACCTGGTTCTCCTGGATCGGCATGTCGCTGTGCGCATAACCAATGGCGATGCCCAGGGTGTTGTCGAAGAACTGGTCGATGTAGCTGGCGCTGAAACGGTTGCCATACGGGTCGATGTTGGCAGCGCGGCCCAAGGAGCTCTTCTGGTAGCGGCCGCTGACCGCGATCACCCGCTCGCCGAAGCTGAGCGGGCGTGCGGTCTGCATGTCGATGGTGCCCGACAGGCCCTGGCCGACCAGCGCCGCGTCCGGGGTCTTGTACACGGTCACGCCGTTGACCAGCTCGGACGGGTACTGGTCGAATTCGACGCCGCGGTTGTCGCCGGTGCTGACCACTTCACGGCCATTGAGCAGGGTGGTGGCGAAGTCGGGCGACAGGCCACGCACACTGATCACCTGCGCACGGCCGGCCACGCGCTGGGCAGCCAGGCCGGGCAGGCGCGAGATGGATTCGGCGATGCTGACGTCGGGCAGTTTGCCGATGTCTTCGGCGGAGATCGCTTCGACCACCGAGGTGGCGTCCTGCTTGATCGCGATCGCATTCTCGATGCCGCGGCGGATGCCGGTGACCTGCACCGTATCCAGATTGGTCGCGGCAGTGGCGGCCGGCGTCGTGGTGCTCTGCGTGGACTGTGCCGACGCCAGCGTCGGCGCCAGGACAACGGCCAGCGCGATGCTCAGCGCGCTGCGCTTGTGGTTCAACATTTTCCCCTCCCAGGCAATGTTGCAGATCGATTCGTGAACGTCCCGGCGTGACCGTGGACGTGCGACGCGGTGGCCGCTGTCGTCGCCGCTATGGTAGGCAGCGTGTTCTTCGCGGGAATCACCCTGCATACGTATTCAATGGCGTCTGCAGGGATGTAATCGCTTTCAGGTTCTGTTTGCGGTAGTGCCGGCCGCTGGCCGGCAATCGCGTTCACCGGGTTGCCGGCCAGCGGCCGGCACTACCGGGGCATTCAACGCGGCGTGAAACGAATGGCCTGCCCACCGCCCGGTGCCAGCACCAGCGTCAGCACGTCGGCGCTGGTCACCTCGCGGGTTTCGCGCGTGAATGCGAATGGATTGCTGCGGAAATCGGCGTCCTCGCCATCGCGGTAGATCTCGGCGCGATAGCGCACGCCCGGTTCCAGGAAGCCCAGCGACACCGGCAGCACACGGCCGTGCTCGTCGGTGATGCTGCCGAGGAACCAGTCGCGGCTGTTGCGGTCGCGGCGCACGATCGTCACGTAGTCGCCCACTTCGCCATCGAGCACGCGGCTCTGCTCCCAGTCCACCGCGACGTCTTCGATGAAACGGAATGCCTCGCGATGCTGCAGGTAGTGCTCGGGCAGGTCGGCGGCCATCTGGATCGGGCTGTACAGCACCACATACAGCGCCAGCTGGCGTGCCAGCGTGCTGGGAATGGCCTGGCCGTGGCGGCCCTTCAGGCTGAGGATGCCGGGGGTGTAATCCATCGGCCCGGCCAGCATGCGGGTGAACACCAGGTTGACCTCATGTTCCGGCGGGTTCGGCGGCTGGCCCCAGGCGTTGTACTCCATGCCACGTGCGCCTTCGCGCGAGATCCAGTTGGGATAGGTGCGGCGCAGGCCGGTGTCCTTGATCGGCTCATGCGGGTTCACCGACAGATGGCGGCGCGCAGCCTCCTGCACCACCGTCAGATGGTGGCGGGCCATGAACTGACCGTCGTGCCACTCGCGCCACAGCGGGCCGCCCGAGGGATTGCGGCGGTCGACCTGGCCGTCGTCACAGACATAGCCGGTCTTGAACTGGTCCACGCCCAGCCGCGCGTACAGGTCCAGCGCAGCGTCCAGCTGCTCCTCGTAGTGCTCGATGGCGCAGCCGGTTTCATGGTGGCCGATCAGGTGCACGCCCTTCTTCAGGCCATACGCCGACAGCGCTTCAATGTCGAAATCGGGCGTGGCACGGGTGAAATCGAAGTCGTAGCCGTTGCCGACCCAGTTGCCGTCCCAGCCCGGGTTCCAGCCTTCCACCAGCACGCCACGGAAGCCGTGTGCGGCGGCGAAGTCGATCACCTTCTTCGTCTTCGCGGTGGTGGCCGCATGCTTCGGCCCGGTCGCCCAGCTCTCGTTGTCCAGGTGCATCGACCACCACACCCCCAGGTACTTGGCCGGCTTCACCCAGCTCACATCACCCAGCGCATTGGGTTCGTTGAGGTTGAGGATCAGGTCCGATTCGACCAAGCCGCCGGCACGGTCGGCAATCTGCAGCGTGCGCCACGGCGTGGCGAAGGGCAGGGTGCGGCGCACCTTCCAACCTTCGGCTGAGGGTGACAGCTGTGCGCGCAGGCGTTGTCCTTCCGTGCGGCGCAGCCACATGCCGGCATAGTCCACCAGCGCGGCCTCGTGGATCGCCACGTGCAGGCCATCGCGGCTGCGCAGGGTCATCGGCGTATGCACCAGCGGCACCTCGCGCAGCGGCGTGCGCTGGTACAGGTACTCGTAGTGGATCGGTTCGCCGGCAGGGATCCACCACGCGGTGGAATCCTGCGCGATGGCGAACTCGGTCAGCTCGTCATCAATGATGGCTTCGCGCAGGTTCGGCTGCTCGGGGAATACGTAGCGGAAGCCGAGGCCATCGTCGTAGACGCGGAACACCACATCCAGCCGGCGCTTGCTGCCGGTGGTCTCGGCCAGCTGCACGGTCAGTTCGTTGAAGTGGTTGCGGGTGAGCCGGCGTTCGCCCCAGGGCTGTTCCCAGTTGTCATCGACGCTGCGTTGCTGTTGGCCGAGCAGGGCGAAATCCCGGTCCAGGCGCCCATCGCGCAAGGCAAAGCCCAGCTTCGAATCTTCCACCACGGTCTCGCCGAAACGCTCGACGCGATAGCGCGCGGTGCCACCGTCCAGCACCAGGCTGGCCTTGAGCATCCTGCCAGGCGATTCGACAGTGAGGACCTGCGGCGCAGCCTGCGACAGCGTGGTCATTCCCAGCAACGCCAGGCCGAACACGTGCGCGAGCACAGTGCGTACAGCAGTGGACGACATCGGCATTTCCCCTCCCAAGGCGCCGTTGGCAGACCCGGACCATAAGCCAGCGCGGCAGGCCCGCTACCGCGCAACGCCATGAATACGTATGCAGCTGGACGCAGCCGACAGCCCCGCGTCTACCATGGGGCCAAGGCACCTTGAGGGAGGGGCCGCGCCCGCCCGCCGGCAACGGTGGTGCGGACCTACAACGCGTGCAGAGAGGGAGGGAGGCCGACGGGCGCAAGCCGGTCCGCCGCTTCGATGCTGAAGATCATTTGCCTGACCGCTGCCCTGGGGGCAGCGCTGGGATCGACCGCGCAGGCGGCCGACCTGCAATTCGACGGCCGCCATGCGCGCGCCGAAGCCGCTGCCAAGGGCAGCTACGTGCTGCATGCGCCGAAGGCTGAGGTGCGTATCGCGCCCATGCCGATGCGCAGCCAGACCGGCAGCGTGATGTTCGATGCACTGTTCGCGCTGGCCCAGCAGGAGATGGACCAGGACCGCGTGGATGCGATCCGCGATCCCGCGTTCGACGAAGGCCGGCCGGTGCCATGCGAGTGCTTCCAGACCGGCGCGCGCTGGCCCTACGTGTGGACCCGCGATGTCAGCTTCGCCGCCGACCTGGCGCTGGCGCGGCTGGACCCGAAGCGCACCCGGCAGTCGCTGCAGTTCAAGCTCTCGGCGGCGCGCGATGGCCATACGCCCGGCCTGTTCGTCGCGCAGGACACCGGTTCCGGCGGCAGCTGGCCGATCAGCAGCGACCGCGTGGTGTGGTTCCTTGCGGCACGCCACCTGCTGGACGATCGCGCGTTTGCCGACCAGGTCTGGCAGGCGCTGCAGGGCACGCTGGCGCAGGACCGCGCGATGGTGTTCGACGCGCAGGTGGGCCTGTACCGTGGTGAGACCTCGTTCCTGGACTGGCGCGAGCAGACCTATCCGGACTGGACCCGCGAGGACGTGCGCTTCATCGGTGATTCCTACGCACTGTCCACCAACGTGCTGCACTACCAGGCACTGCGCCTGGCCGAACGCCTGGCCGGCCAGCACGGCGACGCCCGCGCAGCCGACTACAAGGCCTGGGCCGATGCGCTGGCGCAGCAGATCGATGCGCGCTTCTGGCGCGAGGACATGGGCCAGTACATGAGCTACATCGGCGAAGCCGCGCACCCTGTGCCGTACGTCAAGGTCGATCTGCTCGGGCTGTCGCTGGGCATCCTCGCCGAGGTGCTGCCGCCCGAGCGCGCGCGCCGTGCACTGGCTGCCTACCCGATGGGGCCAGCCGGCAGCCCGGTGGTCTGGCCGCAGGAATCGCAGCAGCCGATCTACCACAACCGCGCGATCTGGCCGTTTGTCAGCGCGTACTCTCTGCGTGCGGCGCGGCAGCTGGACGATGCGCCGCGCATCGCCGCCGAGATCCGTTCGCTGATGCAGGGCGCTGCGCTGGCCGGTTCCAACATGGAGAACTACGAGCTGGTCAGCCAGGCCGTGCATGTTGACGAGGGCGCGTTGAGCGGCCCGGTGGTCAACTCCGAACGCCAGCTGTGGTCGGTGGCCGGCTATCTGTCGATGGTGCTTGAAGGTGTGTTCGGTGTGCAGGACGATGGCCGCGTGCAGCCCAAGCTGCCGGCCGTGCTGGTGCCGGAGCTGTTCGGCACGCATCCCCGCATCACGCTGGAAGCCAACGGCAGGCGCTATGTGCTGGAGCGCCCGCAGAACGTGGGCGATGGCCTGCTGGTGGCCGGCAGCACCATCACACGTGGCACGACTACCACGGTGCAGCTGGTCGCTGTCCCGGCAGCAACCGGTTTCGCTGCCACGACTGCGGATGCCAACGCGCGTGCGCCCGCAACACCGGCGGCACCGCAGGCCCTGCGCATGGGCACGGGCTGGAACGTTCCGGTGCAAGCCGAGCAGGTTCTGTGGAAGGACGGCAGGGCCCTCGTCGCCAGCAATGGCCCGGTGCACATCAGCGACGATGGCCTGCAGCACTGCCTCAGCCTGACCCTGCGCGAGGGTGCGCTGGAGTCGCTGCACAGCCCGACGCTCTGCGTCGGTCCGCAGCAGGTGCTGAAGGGCGAGGAACGCTGGCAGTTCAACTCGGTCAAGGCCGGGCAGGTGCGCCTGCGGCTGCAGTACCGCAACCCGAACGGGCCGATCAACACCGGCGTCACCGCTGCGGTCAAGCAGCTGGTGCTGCAGTGCCCGGGCCAGCCATTGCAGCGGCATACGGTCACCCTGCCGCACAGCGTGGCGATGCAGGACTCGACCTCGGCGACATTCACGGTGCCAAAGGGGCAGTGCACGGTCGCGCTTGAAGAGGGCTTCAACATGAGCGCGCTGCAGCACTTCGCGCACTACACCGGCGGCAAGGGCGGGCGTGATGGTGTGCTCAACCAGGCCCAGGTGCAGGCGCTGAAGGTGGCGCCGGTGGCGATGGAAGAGGGCGCACGATGAGTCGTCCCGCCAAACCGCAGCTGTCGTTCTGGCAGATCTGGAACATGTGTTTCGGCTTCCTCGGCATCCAGTTCGGGTTCGCCCTGCAGAACGCCAACGCCAGCCGCATCTTCGAGACCCTGGGCGCGGACATGGACGCGGTGCCCGGGCTGTGGATCGCGGCGCCACTGACTGGCCTGCTGGTGCAGCCGGTGATCGGTTACCTGTCTGATCGCACCTGGACGCGCTGGGGCCGTCGCCGCCCGTTCTTCATGATCGGTGCGGTACTGACCACGCTGGCGCTGCTGGTGATGCCGAATTCGCCGACGCTGTGGATCGCCGCCGGTACCTTGTGGGTGCTGGACGCCTCGATCAACGTGTCGATGGAACCGTTCCGCGCCTTCGTCGGCGATCAGCTGGCGCCGCGCCAGCGTCCGGCCGGCTATGCCATGCAGAGCTTCTTCATCGGTGTGGGCGCCATCGTCGCCAGCTTCCTGCCGTTCATCCTGGCCCACTTCGGTGTTGCCAATACCGCAGCTGCGGGAGAAGTGCCCGATACCGTGCGCTATGCGTTCTACTTCGGCGCGGTGGTGCTGCTGGCGGCGATCACCTGGACGGTGGTCAGCACCCGCGAGTACTCGCCGGCGGAGCTGGCCGGGTTTGACGATGCCGAGCCGCCGGCGCACCACGCAGGGGCTGCGATCAGTGGCCCGGCACCGTGGACGCAGGTGGCGCTGTGGCTGGGGCTCGGCGTGGTGCTGGCGCTGTTGATCGCCTGGCGGCAGGGCGACAGGATGCTGTATGTGCTGGCAGGACTGTGCGCCGGCTACGGCCTGCTGCTGGCGGCCGCGCGTGCGTTGCCGGCCACGCATATGCTGGCCGCCATCGTCGGTGACCTGCGCGCGATGCCGGTGACCATGCGTCGTTTGGCGTGGGTGCAGTTCTTCTCGTGGTTCGCGCTGTTCGCGATGTGGATCTACACCACCGCCGCGGTGGCGGGTACCCACTTCGGCTCGACCGATCCGCAGTCACCGGCCTACAACGAGGGCGCCAACTGGGTGGGCGTGCTGTTCGGTGCCTACAACGGCTTCGCCGCGCTGGCCGCAGTACTGATCCCGCCGATGGTGCGTGCGATTGGCCTGCGCTGGAGCCACCTGGTCAACCTCTGGCTGGGCGGTGCAGGCCTGGTCTCGCTGATGTTCATCCGCGACCCGCACTGGCTGCTGCTGTCGATGGTCGGCGTCGGCTTCGCCTGGGCGTCCATTCTTTCGCTGCCATACGCACTGCTGTCCGACAGCGTGCCGGCATCGAAGATGGGCGTGTACATGGGCATCTTCAATTTCTTCATCGTGATCCCGCAGCTGGTTGCGGCCAGCGCGCTCGGCTTTGCCCTGCGTGCCTGGCTGGGTGGCCAGCCGATGCATGTGCTGGTGCTGGGCGGCTGCAGCCTGTTCGTTGCCGGCCTGTGCGTGCTGCGGGTTCCGTCCCGTCCGGAGGTGGTGTGATGCGTGGTGCGCTGTCTGTTGCTGTTTCCCTGGTACTGCTGGCCGGCCATGCGGCGGCCGCGCCACGCCCGGACTATGTGGGCACCACCGAACCGTTCGCCAGCGATGCGGTGTACTTCGTGGTCACCGACCGCTTCGTCAACGGCGACCCGTCCAACGATCATCGCGACCAGGGCGGCAAGCACCGCACCTTCGATATCCCGGTGCCGTGCCCGGACAAGGTGGACGGCAACATCGGCTATCTCGGCGGTGACTTCCGCGGCGTGCTCGACAATGCGCAGTACATCCGCAACCTCGGCTTCGGCGCGGTATGGATCACGCCGATCGTTGACAACCCGGACGAGGCGTTCACCGGCAGCAAGCCGATCAGCTGCACCAGTACGCTGACCGATCGCGGCAAGACCGGCTACCACGGCTACTGGGGCATCAACTTCTACAAGCTCGATGAGCACCTGCCCAGCAAGGACCTGGACTTCGCGGGGTTGACCAAGGGCCTGCATGGCGCAGGCCTGAAGGTGGTGCTGGACATCGTCGGCAACCACGGCTCGCCAGCCTGGACCATGCCGAGGCGGCAGCCGCAGTTCGGCCAGATCTTCGACAAGGACGGCACACTGATCGCCGATCACCAGAACCTGCCACCGCAGAAACTGGACCCGAAGCACAACCCGCTGCACGCGTTCTACAACAACATCGGTCCGGTCGACAGCAAGGATGGCTCGATCTTCGACGGCAACCTGGCTGAACTGTCCGACTTCAACCAGGACAATCCGGCGGTGATGGATTATCTGGTGGGTGCTTACCTGCAGTGGACCGGGCAAGGCGTGGATGTGCTGCGCATCGATACCATCGGCTGGCTGCCGCACCCGTGGTGGCATGCCTTCGTCAAGCGCATCCGTGCTGAACATCCGGGCATGTTCATGTTCGGCGAAGCGTTCGATTACAACGCGGCGAGCATCGCCGAACACACCTGGCCGGCCAACGCCAATGTCAGCGTGCTCGACTTCCCGCTGCGCGGCGCACTGGAGCAGACCTTCGGCACCGCTGGAAAGGGCTTTGAAACCCTGGGCGAGCCGCTGCACCTGACCGGCGGCCCGTACGCCAATCCGTACGAGCTGATGAGCTTCTACGACAACCACGACATGCCGCGCCTGCAGGCCAGTGACAGCGGCTTCATCGATGCGCACAACTGGCTGTTCACCGCACGCGGCATTCCGGTGGTCTATTACGGCTCGGAAACCGGCTTCATGCGCGGCCGCGCCGAGCATGCCGGCAATCGTGCCTACTTTGGCCAGCCGCGCGTGGACGCCGCACCGGAGAGTCCGATCTTCGCGCCGCTGCAGCGTATCGCGCGATTGCGCGAAGCCACGCCGGCGCTGCAGCGTGGCCTGCAGGTGAACGAGCGCCTGCAGGGTGATGAGGCGGTGTTCTTCCGCGTGCTGCAGTATGGCGACGTGGCGCAGACCGCGCTGGTGCTGCTGAACAAGGGCGACCGGACCAGGACCCTCACTGTGTCGCGTTACGTGCAGGCGGGCCGCTGGCGCGATGCACTGGACGGCGGTTCGTTGCAGGTGGATGCCTCCCTGAAGGCCGACGTGCCCGCGCACGGCGTGAAGGTCTACGTGCTGGACGCCGCCGTGCAGCAGCCGGCATTGCAGGCCGAGCTGGACAAGGCGATGGCCGACCAGAGGGCGCGGGATCAGCGGCTGGGGCGGTAGTGCCGGCCGCTGGCCGGCAACCCATGAATCCATGGCACCTTCAGGTGCCGGCCAGCGGCCGGCACTACCTGGTTTGCCTGCATCCGGCACAATAGGCACCCCTCACGCCCCGCCGTACCGCCATGACCGACCTCGCTCCGCAGACCCCGATCGAAACCCTGCTGAAGGCGGCGATGGACGGGGCGGTGCCGATCCGCGCCTTCATGGAGGCCTTCGTCGCCTCGGAAGTGGTGCTGCTGACCGGCAGCCTGGTCACTCCCGACGGCAGCGGCTTCGACCCGCTGCTGTTCGACAAGCAGGGCACCCTGCATGTGGCGGTGTTCACCGAGCCGTCGCGGGTGGGCATCTACAGCCAGCAGGCCGAACACCAGATCCGCTGGCTGATGCTGGACGTGCTGCGCCGCTTGCCGGGTGGCTATGGCGTGGTGATCAATCCGGGCACTTCGCTGGGCTTTGAGATTTCGCCGAGCGGCGTGGGCGAGATCCTGAAGGACTTCGCCCAGGGCTGAACCGCCACCGCGCTATATTTGTAGAGTCGAGCCATGCTCGACTGCCTTTCGCACAGTGCCAGATCAGTCGAGCATGGCTCGACTCTACAGAACGCTTCCCCATCGAGGCATTGCCATGGAATTCAGGGTATTACCCGCCGATGCACCGGAACGGCAGCAGTTGGCCCGGTGGTACCACGCCGAATGGGGCCGCGACGCCGGCCTGTCGCTGGAACAGGAACTGCAGCGGCTGAACACACCTCAGGACGCCGAGGGTTTCCCGCACCTGATCGCTGCCTTCGATGACGGTCAGGTGGTCGGTGCGGTGCAGCTCAAGCGCCGGGAGATGCAGGCCTTCCCGCAGTACGAGCACTGGCTGGGCAGCGTGTTCGTGGCCGATAGTCATCGCGGGCGTGGGCTGGCTGGCGGCCTGGTCGAGCAGGCAGCAGCGCAGGCGGTGCGGATGGGTGTATCCGACCTGTATCTGCAGACCGAGGCCCTGGATGGTGGGCTGTACGCGCGGCTGGGCTGGAAGCCGCTGCAGGAAGCCGACAACCGCAGCCACCGTGTGCTG
The DNA here is from genome assembly GCF_054473855.1 of Stenotrophomonas genospecies 3. Taxonomy (NCBI): domain Bacteria; kingdom Pseudomonadati; phylum Pseudomonadota; class Gammaproteobacteria; order Lysobacterales; family Lysobacteraceae; genus Stenotrophomonas; species Stenotrophomonas genospecies 3. Next base: position 29,256 of record NZ_JBTMUR010000010.1, on the reverse strand, counting down.
GTGATGGTGCGTTCGCTGTAGGAGAAGTGCCCTGGTGCTTCGTCCAGGCGGTGAGCTGGATGTGCCGGTTGAATGAGCTTGGGAGCTCCGGCTCACTGCTGTCGGAAAAGGGGCGACCTCAGGGCTTGGAGACTTCGGACATCGCATGCTCAATCGGCAGCCAGGTTGCCCGCGACGAGGACAGCGTTGTGTCGTACATCGTCACGCTCGATGTATCGCAGGAGGTCCTGTGCGAGAACGCGTTTGCTGATTGTTGCCAAACGCTCATTGTCCGCATCCGATTTTGCCGATGAGCTGGCTGAGAGCAACAGCATGTTAACGATGTGGGATGAGATTCTGGACTGCAGTTCAGCCTGGGATCTTGCTTCACCATCCTCGTCGAAAAGCATGTGGATGGACATCGCAAGATCATCGCTGTACTGCTGCTTCAGACTGGGTAGTCCATGGGTGATGTGAAAGGCTCCCAGAAGCGAGAACGCAATGGCGACCAGGGAATGCGATCCCAACTGCAACCATATCTTCATGACGGAACTCCTAGCGGGGACGGACCCATTCGCAGCGGTCCAGCTTTCCGTTTATCGATCCGCATCGGTAATAGCCGCCACTAAAGTTGTAGCGGATCTCACGTGGCCAATCCCCCTTGTCGATATCAATATCAATCTGTCCCCCATTCCTGATGGTGTCTGATTCAGGCAATGCCTGGCCAAAAACATCCCTGGCGGTGTCTTTGGTCAGTCGAGCCGCCCCTCTTGCCATTGGATTGATCTGCCAGCAAGCGGTGTCGCCGTTGTCCATCAGCAGGCAGCCGCCAACGCCTCTCCCGAAGAAGTACTCGAGCGACCGGAAGAGTGAGCCAATGAGGTTTCCATTGATCTGCCCGTGTTGCCAGGCTGGATTGTTTGCGGTGTGCGCGATTCGGATAGCATCGTCCACTGCGGGGATGAACTGGTTTGCGACATGCAGGCTTGAGAAGTAGCCGCTGTCGTTTACGGGTTTTATGAACACCCATTCTTTCGACATGCGGACGATCGCTTCAAGCTGAAGTCGTTCGCCGTCTGCCAGGCCCTGTGAACTGCTATCGAAGTCACCTTGCCCATACCGGGTCAGCACCGGTTGGCTCGGTAGGCGCCAGCTTGGAACGTTGATGTCGGCAGCGACTCCCAGATCGCCCTGGGAAGGGGCCTGGTGGAGGCGTCTGGGCACCTCGCCAGGAGGAATGTAGTTGACGGTGACGTAAAGCGCTTGGGCGGTGTTGGGGTTGACCACGAGGTAGGCCTCCCAGCCACGACGGAACCCATGAGCCATCTCGCCAGCGGATTCGTATTGCCAGGATTGAGTGCAGTTGCCACAGGTGACTACCTGGACCGCGTGTGCCTCGAACGGGGAAAGCACGGAGCCTGCGAGAATCAAGGTGGCTGCAGAGATCATTTTCACAAAGTGGCTCCTTGGACGAGTGGGTGTACCTGCGGGTACACCTTCCTGATCCACGGTGTTCCCACGCATTCACCTTGCGCTTCGTGGCGACTGCCGCGTATCGGTATCCGCCGTGCGGTTCGTCAGAGATCCGAGGATCTTGATGTCAGGCATCCAATCTGACCCCTGCTGCACCCAATGTCAGTCAGCGTTATTCTGGAAGCGGACTTCATCTTCTGATGGCTGATAACGTGACCATGGCTGTACCCCGCCATTCCCGCTCCGCCCTGATCTTCCTGATCGCGGCGATCGTTGCCGCGTTGGTCTCCATGCCCCTGCTGCGCGCCCTGGGCATGGTGCTGTGGCCGGTGTTCGTCATTGCCTGGCTGATCAATCTGGGCGCGGCCTGGCATCTGGCCCAGTGGGCGCGCCAGCAGGGCCGTTCGGCGTGGGCATTCGGGTTGCCGGCGGCGCTCGGCACCGTCGCCTCGATCGTGGTCTTCGTGCTGCTGGCGTTGCTGGGGCCGAAGGCGACGGTGCGCTGAAGCTTCGCGGTCACCGTGTGCAGTATGCCGAGCATGGCTCGGCACTACAGTAAGGCCGAGCCAAGCCCGCAGGTGTTGCGTGGAGCGCCGGCGGACAGGCCGGCGCCCCGTTGCCTCACATCGTCACCTTGCGCCGGTTGTCATCGCTCACCCGGTCGATCAGCTTGTTGTAGGGATCGAAGCCTGCTTCATCCGGCTTTTCATCCACCGTCACCGTGATCTTCGGCGCGGCACTGGTGATGTGGTGGCGCTGCAGATACAGCACCTTCTGGTCGCGTTCCTTGCCCGAAGGCCCGTTGGCGAACACGCCGATCTCGACCCAGTCATCCATCGTGCCGTCGCTCTCCTTGCCCTTGCCATCGGCGTACTGCTTGGCGGCGTGCAGGTCCAGGGTAACCTCGTAGCGACCGTCAGCACGCTTGCGGGCGCTGGCGGCCATCACCCGGTTGTCGTAGAAGCTGATCTTCTCGAACAGGTCGGTGACCAGCTGCTGGCGGTCGGCCGGGGTCTCGGCGCGGATGTAGTCCAGCAGTTCGCGTGAGGTGGTGTACGGCGGTTGCTGATAGCCCTTGTCCTGCAGAAAGCGCTTCAACGCCCGGTTCAGCGCCTGCTCGCCGATTTCCTCGCGCAACCGGTAGAACACCAGCGAACCCTTCTGGTAGTGGATGTACTGCTGGTTCTCCACACGTTCCAGCGGCTGTTCCTCGATGGCCTCGCCGCCGCGGCCGGACAGGTAGCCGTCCAGTTCGCGCTTGAGGAACTGGCGCATGTGCTGGCGGCCGTACTCCTGCTCCATCACCATCAGCGCAGAGTACTGCGACAACGATTCGGACAGCACCGTCGCGCCCTGTACGTTGGCACCGATCACCTGGTGCGCCCACCATTGGTGCGCGATCTCGTGCGCGGTTACGTAGAACACGTAGTCCACCTTGTCCGGGTCACGCAGGTCGGCGATGAAACCGATGGCCTCGGAGTAGGGGATGGTGTTGGCGAACGACTGCGCGAAGCGGGCATAACCCGGGAACTCGATGATGCGCACCTGGCGATGCTGGTACGGGGTGAAGTTCGCCTCGTAGTAGGCCAGCGATTTCTGCACCGCTTCGATCATCCGGTCCACGTTGTAGCCGTGCGCCGGGTCGAAGTAGACCTCGATCGGGATGTCCTTGTACTTCGCCTTGCGCACCTCCCAGCGTGCCGACAGATAGGCGTAGAAGTTCAGCATCGGCCGATCCATGGCGTAGCTGAAGCAGCGGCGGCCATTCACCGCGGTCTCCTTCAGCAGGTAGCCCGGCGCCAGCGCCACCTGGTCCGGTGCGGTGCAGACCGTGGTGCGGAAATCGAGCCAGTCGGCATCGTTGGAGATGTAGGTGTTGGCACGCGCGGCTTCGTCTTCCAGCTTGGGCATGCGCCGCGGCTCACCCAGGTCGCGCTTGCGCCGCTCGTTGCGGTCGCTGATCTCGGCGCCTTCGTTGTAGCCGAAGGAAGGCAGCACGCGGCTGTTGAAGAAGGTGCCGTTGTCGACGATGTTGCTTGGCGCCTGGCCCGCGGTGATGCCGTTGGGCTTCTGCACCACCCGGAAATGCACGCTGCGGGTTTCACCCGGTTGCAGCGGTTTCTGCAGGCGGTAGATGCGGTAGCCGAGTTCGGCGTCATGCATCGAAAGTGTCTGCCCACCCAGGTCAGCCGCGACCAGTTGCTTGTCGTCGCCCATCGAGACATGCACGTCCTGGATCGGCACGGCATGCGTGTTGCGCACCGTCCAGTTCGCATCGATCACCATCGACTGCGATTCGGGGAACAGGTCAACGCGGTTGTCCACCGCCACGATGCGAGGCTGCGGCAGGTTGCGGTACTTCGACAGTTCACGCTCGTAGCGGGCCTGCAGATCCAGCTGCTGGTCGGGCGAGATGAACTCATTGCGGATGTTGGTGCTCCAGTACAGCCAGCCACCCACGCCGACGAAGGCCAATGCGGCGACTCCGGCGAAGACCCCGGTCGGGCCGCGCAGGCGGCGGCCGGCCAGGGCCAGGCGCTGACGCAGGCCCTGGCTGACACCTCGTACCCAGAAGGCTGACGCCAGGCACATCAAGGTCAGCAGGAACAGGGCCCAGTAGCCCTGGAACGCCAGTTGCCCGGTCAGGAAGTGGCCGTAGCCGTTCATGTCCGAATAGGGCGCGTTGGGCCAGCTGCCGAAGTTGTACAGGTTCTGCGTGTAGTCGAGCAGGCCGAGCACACCCTGGCCGATCATCACCACGATCAGCAGTGCGTAGCCGACGAACTTGTTGTTGGTGAGCACCTGCAGCACCAGCGCCAGGCCGCCCATCAGGATGTAGACCACCGAATCCAGGGCCAGGCTGCGCAGGTACAGCAGCGGCTCCAGATGCGTGTAGCCCTTGGCCAGCTGCACACCCATCGCCGCCAGCGCGCCGGCGGCCTGGAAGCAGACGATCACCGCCAGCAGTGAGGTGAACTTGGCCAGCAGCGGTACCCAGTTCGGCACCGGCATGGCATCGGTCACTTCATTGATGCGCGCGCTGCGTTCCTTCCAGACCAGCTCACCGGCGAAGAACAGCACGATGATCACCAGCAGCCAGCTGAAGGCGCCCTGCAAGCCCATGATCATCTGCGAGGTGACCGGCCAGATCGAGGTGCCGTACAGGGTCTGCCGGAACAGCGCGCTGGGCAGGAAGTTGGCCAGGCCCAGCACCAGCAGCACGATGAACGGCACGCTGCGCAGGACACCACGTGTATCGAAGCGGACCTGGCGCAGGAACTGCTGCCACGCCGTGGTGGTAGTGAACGCCGGTACCACGCGCGGCAGCGTTGCGCGGGTGGGGCGGACGGCGCCGGCATCGGCAACCGGTTGCGCCTGCCTGCGGCCCCAGCGCCGACGGCCACTGCCGCTGCGTTCGGTGCGGAACAGCGCGAAGGTGGCGGCGAACAGCGCGGCAGCCACGCCCAACCACAGGGCGCGATTGGCCAGCAGGTAACCGGCCAGCTCGGGAATCCCGTTGTTGCGTTCGGCGGTGGACCAGTAGCGGATCGTGCGGCCGAGTGCGCGCATGCCCAGCGGTTCGCTCAGCACCGCGATCCACGTGTTGTCGATGTCGCGCAGCAGGGCCGCGCTGGCGCCGTACAAGACCAGGTAGGCCACCAGGCCGATGTAGACCCACAGGATCGAGCGCGTCAGCGCCGCCAGCAGCGACAGCAGCGCGGTGGTGAACAGCAGGTTCGGAATGACGATGACCGCGAACGTCCACGCATAGCCCTGCCAGCTGATCGGGCCCATGCGCTCGGGATCGACCCACGGCATGAACGGCGCCAGCCACAGGCCGAACGCGATCAGGACGTAGACCAGCAGCCCGGCCGCCAAGGCGGCAGCGATGCGTCCGGCCAGGTAATCGCGGCGTTTCACCGGACTGGCGAAGATCAGTTCGGCGGTGCCGAGTTCGAAGTCACGCAACAGCGCATTGCTGACGAACAGTGCGGTGACCAGCATGCCAAGTAGGGTGAAGATGCCCAGCATCTGCGCGATCACGGTGGGCGCGTTGCTGTGCACGTTGCCAGTGCCGCCACCGATCTGCACGGCGTCGCTGGAGGCGGCGGCGAAGGCGAGCAGGGCGAACAGCCCGGCCAGCAGCCACAGCAGCGGGGAACGCAGCTGCTCGCGCAGCTCGAAGCGGAAGAAGTCGAGGATCATGGCGTGCTCCGCTCAGGCTGCCGCGCGGGCACGGGCCTGCAGGCGCAGGCGCTGGAAGTACACGTCCTCGAGGTCGGGCGCCACGGCCGCAAAGCCGTCACCGGGGTCGTTGGTGCTGTGCACGTGGATCACCGGGCGGCCCCCCACCAGGCGGGTCGACAGCACGACATAGCGCGCTTCGTGGTCGGCCAGTTCCGAAGGATCGACCTGCTTGCGCCAGACCTGGTGCTGCAGGGCGTCGATGGCCTCGGCAGGGCGGCCGGTCAGCAGTACCTGGCCCTTGTTCATGATCGCCATCGTCGGGCACAGGTCGGTCACGTCCTCGACGATGTGGGTGGACAGGATCACTGCCACGTTCTCGCCGATCGCCGCCAGCAGGTTGAGGAAGCGGTTGCGCTCTTCCGGGTCGAGGCCGGCGGTGGGTTCATCGACGATCACCAGCCGCGGGTCTCCCAGCAGCGCCTGGGCGATGCCGAAGCGCTGGCGCATGCCGCCGGAGTACGTGCCCAGCTTGCGCTTGCGCGCGTCCCACAGATTCACCTGCTGCAGCAGCCCATCGACCACCTCGCGGCGCTGGGCGCGCTGGGTCAGGCCCTTGAGCACCGCGAAATGTTCCAGCAGGTCCAGCGCGCTGACTTTCGAGTACACGCCGAAATCCTGCGGCAGGTAGCCCAGCCGGCGGCGCACCGCGTCCTTGTCGCGTAGCACGTCGATCGACGCTTCGCCCGGAATGCTGAGCGTGGCCGTACCGCTGTCGGCTTCCTGCAGGGTGGACAGCGTGCGCATCAGCGACGACTTGCCGGCGCCGTTCGGGCCGAGCAGGCCGAACATGCCGCGCGGGATGTCCAGGGTGACGTTGTTGAGGGCATGCACGCCGTTGGCGTACGTCTTGGACAGCGAATCGATCTTCAGCATGCGACGTACACCTTTCCATGGGCGATGTCTGCGCGTTATCCGCGCATCAGCGTCCGTGCGCATCCGCCGTTGGTCATGGGGGGAGAATCCGGCCGTCGTGCGTTGGCAGGGGCGCCGGCCCTGCGGTGCCTACCCGCGCAGCGACGATTCCCGCACCACCAGCTTCACCGGGATGCTCTGGCTTTCCACCGGCTGCCGGCCGATCAATGCCAGCAGGCGCTCGACCAGCAGCTGTCCGGCCTGCTTGGTGTCCTGCTGCACGGTGGTCAGCGCCGGGGACACAGAGGCTGCCAGCGGAATGTCGTCGAACCCGGTCACCGCGACGTCCTGTGGCACCTGCAGGCCGGCCTCGCGCAGGGCCCGCATCGCGCCGATGGCGATCAGGTCGCTGGCCGCGCAGATGGCGTCGATCGGCGCGTTGCGAGCCAGCAGGGCCTGGCAGGCTTCCTGGCCCGACGCCTCGGTAGTGATCGCATCGTGCTGCAGCGCCGGCTCCGCAGCCAGGCCGTGTTCCTGCAGGGCCGCGACATGGCCGCGGTAGCGCTCCTGGAACTCGGGGTAGTGGCTGGAGGCATGACCGAGGAAGGCAATGCGGCGGCAGCCCTGCTGCAGCAGGTGGGTGGTGATGTCGTGCCCGCCCTGGAAGTTGTCGCTGCCGATCGACACGCCGGGCTGGCCGGGCAGGGCGGCGCCCCAGCGCACGAAGTGCGTGCCCTGTTCGACCAGCCGCTGCAGGCGGTCGCGCGATTCGTGGTAGTCGCCGTAGCCGAGCAGGATGATGCCATCGGCCTTGTTGCTGTCCTCGTAATCGGCCTGCCAGTCGGTGGACAGCTGCTGGAACGAGACCAGCAGGTCCTGCCCGTGCAGCGCGCAGGCGCGGGTGATCGAGCCCAGCATCGAATGGAAGAACGGGTTGATCAGCGAGTCGTCGTTGGTCGGGTCCTCGAAGAACAGCAGGGCCAGCGTGCCGGCATTGCGCAGGCGCAGGCTGGAGGCGTTCTTGTCGACCTTGTAGTTCAGCTCGCGGGCGATGCGCAGGATGCGCTCGCGGGTCTCGGCGTTGACCATCGGGCTGCCCCGCAGGGCCCGCGATACGGTCGGCTGGGAGACCCCGGCCAGGTGGGCGATGTCCAGGGAGGTGGCTTTGCCTTTGATGGTCATGGGCACGCGGGAGGGGGCAGGGTGGAAGGTGCCTGGGCATGATGCCATGCGGTGGCTGCTGGCCGTCCTGGCCGTCACTGCTTGTGGCCACGGTCGCGGTCGTGCGACGGTCAACACCATAGCCTGATGGAGCCAAGCGGTGACCTTTCGCCTGTACCCGGGTGTCCCCGACGATTTCGAGGCGCGGATCCGCATCCTTGCGCCGGAGGAGGGTGGGCGTCGCAGCCCGGCCCGGAACGGTATCCGCTGGGACTTCGCCTACGCCGATGACGCCGGGACACCCGAGCTGTTCATGATCTGGCCCGACTTCCGGCACGCTGAGGGCGACAGCTGGGCGACCGAGCTGCCGCTGCCGGTGGGAGAGTCCCTGTTGGCCGGCCTGACCGTGGTCAATGAGGTGCTGAGGGCGGGGCTGCACCGGGAGCGTATCCGGCCGGGCGTGCGCTTCCACTGCCATGAAGGGCCCAAGGTGGTGGCGGTGGGGGAGGTTACGCGGGTCACCGGCCTGCTGCTGGATCGCCCCCTGCTTCGTTGAGGCCGGTTCCGACCCGTATCGGCCGGATTCCCGACGGGCCGGGCGCGAAGGGAATGGTAAGATGCCTCGTTCCGATATCCCCCATTCGCAACCGTGGGAGGTCCAGCGTATCGGCACCCCGTCGGGTGTGCTATCACTGGTCCAGCCCCGGACAACGGAAGAATCCATCTATGGCGCGCGGCATCAACAAAGTCATCCTGGTCGGCAACCTCGGCAACGACCCGGACGTGAAGTACACCCAGAGCGGCATGGCGATCACCCGCATCAGCCTGGCCACCACCAGCGTCCGCAAGGACAAGGATGGCAACCAGCAGGAACGTACCGAATGGCACCGCGTGGTGTTCTTCGGCAAGCTCGGCGAGATCGCCGGCGAGTACCTGCGCAAGGGCAGCTCGGTCTACGTCGAAGGCAGCCTGCGCTACGACAAGTACACCGGCCAGGATGGCGTGGAGAAGTACTCCACCGACATCGTTGCCGATGAAATGCAGATGCTGGGCGGCCGTGGTGAAGGCGGCGGCGGTGGCGGTGGTGGCAACTACGGCGGCGATCGTCCGCAGCGCCAGCAGGCTCCGCGCCAGGAGTACGGCGGCGGTGGCGGCGGCCAGCGTGGCGGCCAGGGCGGTGGCTATGGCAACCAGGGCGGCAACCAGGGCGGCGGTTACGGCAACCAGGGTGGCAACCAGCGCCCGCAGCCGCAGCAGGCGCCGCCGATGGACGACTTTGCTGACGACGATATTCCGTTCTGATCGAACGCTCGTTCGCAGCAGAAAAGAAAGCCCCGCTCATGCGGGGCTTTTCTTTGTCCGCGATTCCCGCGGAGTTGTGCCCCGCAGCATCAGTTTTCGTGCACCGCGACTTGCAAACAGACAATTTCCTCCCCTATGGTGCAATCGATTGCATTGCTGTGAATCGTTGCGTTTGATACCGGTTGGGAGGCCGGCAGGTGGATGTCCATCCATTCGATCAGACCGGCTCCGGCGACGGGCCTCACGCGGCGCGATGCGTTGCGCATGGCCGTTGCTGGAGGCGTAGCTCTGGGTACTGCGGGAGCGTTGCCTGCATTCGCCGCCACCGCAGCGCTCAAGGGCAATTTGAAACATTCCGTTGCCCGCTGGACCTTCCCGCAGCTGTCGGTCGCCCAGCTCTGCGCGACGGTGAAGGAGATTGGTTTTGCCGCGATCGACCTGGTCGGCCCGGAAGACTGGCCCACGCTGAAGGCCAATGGCGTGTACAGCTCGATGTGCAACGGCGCGGAGCTGGGCCTGACCAAGGGCTTTGCCGGCCGCGAATTCCACGACCAGCTGGTGGAGCGCTACACGCAGCACATCGACCTGGTGGCTGACGCCGGCTACCGCAACCTGATCTGCTTCTCCGGTAATCGCAACGGCATGGACCCCGCCGAAGGCATGGCCAATGCCGAGGCCGGCCTCAAGCGCATCCTCGGGCATGCCGAGAAGCGCGGCGTCGTACTGGTGATGGAGCTGCTGAACTCCAAGGTCGACCATCGCGACTACCTGTGCGACCACTCCGCATGGGGTGTGGAGCTGTGCCAGCGGCTCGGCTCGGACAACTTCGGCCTGCTCTACGACATCTACCACATGCAGATCATGGAGGGCGACATCATCGCCACCATCGGCAAGCATCACGCCTGCTTCAAGCATTACCACACTGCAGGCGTGCCTGGCCGGAACGAGATCGGAGACCAGCAGGAGCTCCACTATCCGGCCATCTGCCGCGCGATCCGCGATACTGGTTTCAAGGGGTATCTGGCGCAGGAGTTCACGCCTGCGGCGCCCGATCCCGTTGCCTCATTGCGCGAGGCGATCCGCCTCTGCGACATCTGAAACGATATCCACCCAGGTGAGAAACCCATGGCAGATAATCACTACGACGCCATTGTTGTTGGCTCGGGAATCAGTGGCGGTTGGGCGGCGAAGGAGCTGACCGAAAAGGGCCTTAAGGTCCTGATGCTGGAACGCGGGCGCAACATCGAGCACGTCAAGGACTACGTCAATGCGATGAAGGAAGCGTGGGACTTCCCGCACCGCAACCGGCCAACGCAGGCGATGAAGGCCGACTTCCCGGTGCTGATGCGCGACTACGGACTGGCCGAGAACCTGGAAGGGATGTGGGCCAACGAACAGGACTCGCCCTACATCGAAACCAAGCGCTTCGACTGGTTCCGCGGCTACCACGTCGGTGGTCGCTCATTGTTGTGGGGCCGGCAGAGCTATCGCTTCTCCGACCTGGACTTCGAGGCGAACCTCAAGGATGGTATCGCCGCTGACTGGCCGATCCGCTACGCCGACATCGCGCCATGGTACGACCATGTGGAGAAATTCGCAGGTATCGCTGGTACGCGCGAAGGGCTGGACGTGTTGCCGGATGGTGAGTTCCTGCCGCCGATCCCGTTGAATATCGTCGAGAAGGACGTAGCTGCACGGATCAAGAAGGCCTTTGGCGGAACGCGCCATATGATCCACTCGCGCACCGCCAACATCACCAAGCCGATGCCCGAGCAGGGGCGCGTCAACTGCCAGTACCGCAACAAGTGCATCCTGGGTTGCCCTTTCGGCGCTTATTTTTCCACCCAGGCAGCGACACTGCCGGCGGCGATGAAGACCGGCAACCTGACCTTGCGGCCGTTCTCGATCGTCAAGGAAGTGCTCTACGACAAGGACCGCAAGCGTGCCCGCGGGGTGGAGGTGATCGACGCCGAGACCGGGCAGACCTATCAGTACATGGCCAAGGTCATCTTCCTCAACGCATCGTCCTTCAACTCGACCTGGCTGCTGATGAACTCGGCCACCGATGTGTGGGAGGGCGGGCTGGGCTCATCGTCGGGCGAGCTCGGGCACAACGTGATGGATCATCATTTCGGTGCAGGTGCCTCGGGCCGGGTCGAGGGCTACGAAGACAAGTATTACTTCGGGCGTCGCCCCTGCGGCTTCTACATTCCGCGTTTCCGCAACGTCGCGACCGACAAGCGCGGCTACCTGCGCGGGTTCGGCTACCAGGGCGGTGCCAGCCGCACCGGCTGGTCGCGCGAGATCGCCGAGCTGAACATCGGTGCCGATCTGAAGGAGGCGCTGACCGTGCCCGGTGACTGGCGCATCGGCATGACCGGGTTCGGCGAAATGCTGCCGCACCACGACAACACGATCCGCCTGGACCGCGACCGCAAGGACAAGTGGGGGCTGCCAGTGCTGGCGATGGACGTTGCCATGCGTGCCAACGAACTGGCGATGCGCAAGGACATGGCCGCCGATGCCGCCGAGATGCTGGAGGCGGCCGGCGTCAAGGACGTGAAGATGCACGACAACGATTACGCCCCGGGCAAGGGCATCCACGAAATGGGGACCGCGCGCATGGGACGTGATCGGAAGAGCTCGGTGCTGAACCAGCACAATCAGGTCTGGGATGCGCCCAATGTCTATGTGACCGACGGTGCCTGCATGACCTCCAGCGCCTGCGTGAATCCTTCGCTGACCTACATGGCGCTGACGGCCCGGGCCGCCGACCATGCGGTGCGCGAACTGAAAGCGGGGAACCTCTGATGGATCGCCGCGAACTTCTGAAAATGATCGTCGCCGCCACGGGGGCGGCCATGGTCGGCCTGCCTGCGCTCGTGCAAGGGCAGGCGCCGGCCGCCGCTGCGAAGCTCCATTTCTCCGACGCCGATGTCGGCACGCTGGACGAGATCGCCGAGACCATCCTGCCGCGGACCCGGACACCAGGGGCGAAAGACGCGGGCGCTGGTCTGTTCATGGCGACCTTCGTCAACGACTGCTACACCGCCCGGCAGCAGGCGACGTTCCGCGCAGGGCTGGCCGACATCGACAAACGCGCCGGCGGCCGCTTTGTGTCGCTCACGCCGGAAGCCCGCACCGAATTGCTGCGCACGCTGGACGCCGAAGCCAAGGCACGACATGCCGATGTGACTGAAACAGGTACGCCTGAGGAGGGCGAGGCGATGCCGCACTACTTCACGATGCTCAAGCAGCTGGCCATCTTCGGCTTCTTCACCTCCAAGGTCGGCGCGACCGGGGTGCTGCAGTACGTTGCCGTGCCGGGGCGCTACGACGGCGATCTTGCTTATGTTCCCGGCACGCCCGCCTGGGGGACCAGCTGATGGAGCGCAACAGGATGATCAAGCCGCTGCTGATTGCGGCCACCGTGCTGGCCGCCGCACCCGTGTTCGCGCAGAACGGTGCCGACGCCGCGCGCGATCCGAAGAAGACCGAGGTGTGGACGCCGGTGCCTGCGACCGTTGCCACGCCGCCAGGCAAGGCACCGTCCGACGCAATCGTGCTGTTCGATGGCAAGGATGTCTCCGCGTGGGAGTCGGAGCAGGGCGGAGGCGTGCCCTGGAAGGTTGCCGATGGCGCCATGACCGTCGTGCCCGGCAGCAAGGGCATTCGCACCAGGCAACGCTTCTGCGACGTCCAGCTGCATGTCGAGTGGCGCACGCCTACCGACACGAAGGGCTTCGACGGGCAGAACCGCGGCAACAGCGGCATCTTCCTGCAGGAGCTGTATGAGCTGCAGGTGCTCGACAGCTACAACAACCCGACCTATGCCAATGGCCAGGCGGGCTCGATCTACAAGCAGGCCATGCCGTTGGTGAACGCCTCGCGCGCACCGGGTGAGTGGCAGGCCTACGACATCCTCTGGAAGGCGCCGCGCTTCTCGCAGGGCGGTGGACTTGTGTCGCCCGCGCGCATCACGGTGCTGCACAACGGCGTGCTGGTGCAGGACGACACTGTGCTGGCGGGCAAGACCGAGTACATCGGCGCGCCTTCCTACGCGCCGCATGCGTGTGCGCCGCTCTATCTGCAGGAACATGACTCCAGGGTCAGCTACCGCAACATCTGGGTGCGCGAGCTGTAGGGGCACGCGGCCAGCGTGGTCGCCGGCCGCTTACTTCGCCAGGTAGCTGGCGATGTCGTTGATCTCCTGCTGTGACAGCTGGGAGAAGGGCGGCATCAGCCCACCGCCTTTGCTGATCTTTTCCTTGATCTGTGCGGGTGCCATGCGCTTGCCGATGTCGGTGAGCGCCGGGAATGCGCCCGGCATGCCCGCACGATCCGCACCATGGCAGGCCACGCAGTTCGCGGTGTAGAGCTTTGCACCCGCAGCCGGATCGTCCTTGCACCAGGCGGCCGTCGCAACGCTCATGCCACCCAGGGCCACCGCCATTGCCAGGATCATTTTCATGTGGGGCTCCTCGATGCGTCAGCGCCGCGCACGGGCGGGCACGTTGGTGGTCAGGTGTTCACGCAGATAGTCCGCACCGGTCTGGATGATCCTGGCCGGATCGCGTGGCTGGTCGTGCTCGATGATGTACCAATGCACGCCGGCGGCTGCCGCAGCAGGCAGGATCGCGTTCCAGTCCAGCACGCCCTGGCCCACCGCGGCGAATCCGCCTTCGTCCTGGGCCTGGCCCTTCGGTGCATTGTCCTTGGCGTGCACCGCGAATACGTGGCCGCGGAACTTTGCCAGCATCACTGCCGGGTCCAGGCCTGCACGCGCGACCCAGGCCAGGTCCAGCTCGGTCTGCAGGTCGGGACCGGCGGCGGCGAACAGCAGCTCCAGTCCGGTCCTGCCGTCGAAGTCGACCAGTTCGAAGTCGTGGTTGTGGTAGGCCAGGCGCATGCCCTTGCCGCGCACCTGTTTCGCGATCCGGCCCAGTTCCTGGCCCAGGGCGGTCCAGCCGGCGGCATCGCTCGGACGATCCTTCTTGTCCAGGTACGGCACCACCAGCGTCGTGTTGCCGATCGACCGGTTGAAGGTCACCACCCCATCCAGGTTGCTGCGCAGCTCGGCCAGTGGCACATGCGATGAAATTGCCTTGATCGAATACCGGTCCAGCAGCTGCTTGAGCTCGGCGGCGCTGGTGTTCTGCGTGCCGACCGTTTCCACCGCATGGACGCCAGCGTCGTGGACGATCTTCAGCTGCTGCTCGAGCGAGCCTGCATCGCGCAGGGTGTACATCTGTACCGCGATCGGCTTCTGCGTGCTGACAGCTTCGACTGCAAAAGCGGGCAGGGCAGCGAGCAGCAGAATGAGGCTTGCAGTTCCATGGACAAGGGCTTTCATCAACAGATCCTCCCGGGTTTCAACCGATGGTGGTCCAGGCACGCGACCTGGCTGATGCAATGACACGATCGACGATCTGCGCCGAGCGCAGGCCGTCCTTGAAGGTGGGCAGGCCCTGCGGCCGCTCGCCCTCGATGGCGCGATAGGTGTCGGCGACAAACGCTTCGAAGCACTGGGCGTAGCCCTGCGCGTGTCCGGCCGGCAGCACGGAAAGGCGGCGTTGATCGGCACTGCCGGCGCCTGGTCCGCGCACGAAGATCTCCTCGCGTTGGTCGGGCAGGCCGATCCACAGGCGCTCGGCGTCTTCCTGGTTGAAGGCCGCGCTGGCCTTGGCACCGTCGATCTCGAACCAGAGGCGGTTGTGGCGTCCGGCCGAGACCTGGCTGACCGTCAGAGATGCCAGCGTACCGGCGCCGGTCCTGAACATCGCCGCCGCTACGTCCTCGCTCGTTACCGCCTGCATTGCGCTGGCTGCGGTTGGCGTGCTGAAGCTCTGCCCGCTGACGGCGCCGCGCTCGGCGATGACCGTAGAGAACGCCGCGCTGACCTCGGCGAAGCGCTCGCCGCTGATCCATTCCACCAGGTCGCACCAGTGCGAGCCGATGTCGGCGAACACGCGCGATGCGCCACCCAGCGCCGGGTCCACGCGCCAGTTGTTGCTGGCCGGGTCCAGCAGCCAGTCCTGCAGATAGCTGCCGTGGATCAGGTGCAGTGGCCCCAGATCACCCTGCGCTATGCGTGCGCGCGCCTCGCGCACCACCGGGTGGTAGCGATAAACGAAAGGTACTGTGGCGACCAGCCCGGTTGAGGCGGCCAATGCTGCAAGGGCCTGCGCATCGTCCAGCGTGGTCGCCAGCGGTTTCTCGCAGATCACGTGCTTGCCGGCTTCCAGTGCTGCCTGCGCCATCGCGCGGTGCAGATGGTTGGGCGTGCAGACATGCACGACCTGCACCTGCGGATCGGCGATCACCTCCTCGATGTCCCGATAGGCGCGCGGGACATTCCACAGCTGCGCCATCTCACGCGCGCGCTGCGCTGACGAAGCGGCAACGCCGCGTACCTCGGCACCGGCGAGCAAGGCCGCACGGCGGTGCACGGCGCCGATCATGCCGGCGCCGACGATGGCGATTCCAAGCGTTGGCATCGGCTCGAATCCTCAGCGTGTGGAAGATGCGGCGGCCACGGCGGGCCGGTCGCGGAACAGCAGCAGGAAGGCGATCAGCACCACCAGCGCGACAGCGGCCGGGAACAGCCATATCTGCTGCCAGTCGGGGCCGGCCTCGGTGGTGAAGTGCTCCACCACCGCGCCGGACAGGAAGGTGCCGATCAGCATGCCCACGCCGTACGTGGCCAGGGTGATGAAGCCCTGCGCGCTGCTGCGCACGGCGGGGCCGGCATGGGCATCGGTGTAGATCTGGCCGGTGACGAAGAAGAAGTCGTAGCAGATGCCGTGCAGCACGATGCCGATCACCAGCAGCGGGAAGCCGCTGCCCGCATCGCCGAAGGCGAACAGGACGTAGCGCACCACCCAGGCCGCCATGCCGACCGCCAGCATCGTCTTGACGCCAAGGCGAACGAACAGGAACGGCATGGCCAGCATCAGCAGCACCTCGGAAACCTGGCCCAGCGACTGCAGGCCCGCGGCGCCGCGCACGCCCAGGTCGTTGAGATACGGATTGGTGAAGTTGTAGTAGAACGACAGCGGGATGCAGATGGCGATGGAGGCCAGGAAGAACACCAGGTAGGCGCGCGACTTCAGCAGCCGCAATGAATCCAGCCCGAGGATCTGCCCCAGCCCGGCATCGCGCTGCTGTGACAGTGGCGGCGTGTGCGGCAGGGTGAACGCATACAGGCCCAGTACCAGCGATGCCAGCGCCGCCATGCGGAACGTCAGTTCAAGCCGATGGGCCTGCTCCCACCCCAGCCAGCCGATCAGCACGCCTGCGACAATCCAGCCGATGCTGCCGGCCACGCGTACCAGCGGGAACTGTTTCTCGGGCGACTGCATGTGCCGCATCGCCACGCTGTTGGCCAGTGCCAGCGTGGGCATGAACAGCAGCATGTAGCCCATCACGCAGGCCGAGAACACACTGAAGCTGGTGGCGGTGGACGCCAGCCACATCAGTAGCGCGCCGGCCAGGTGCAGCACCGCGAGGATGCGCTGCGCGGCGAAGTAGCGATCGGCGATCAGGCCGACCAGGAACGGCGCCACGATCGCGCCGATCGACTGGCTGAGGAAGGCGGTGGCCACCTGGCTAGCGCTGGCCTGCAGCGGGCCCTGCACCAGGTACGTCCCGAGGGTCACGAACCACGCCCCCCAGATGAAGAACTGCAGAAACATCATCGCGCCCAGGCGCGACATGGCGTGCGACATGGCTTGCCCTCCCGGGGCGGTAATGGCTCAGATTCCCAGCATGCGGTGCAGTGATGCGGCGTCCGTGCCGCTGTCGGCGAAGTCATCGAAGGCGCGTTCGGTCACGCGGATGATGTGGTCGCGGATGAAGGCGGCACCCTCGCGTGCGCCGTCCTCCGGGTGCTTCAGGCAGCACTCCCATTCCAGTACCGCCCATCCGGGGAAGTCGTACTGGGCGAACTTGGAGAAGATCGCCTTGAAGTCGATCTGGCCGTCACCGGGCGAACGGAACCGGCCCGGACGATCGATCCAGTCCTGGTAGCCGCCATAGACGCCGCTGCTCGCGCTGGCGCGATACTCCGCGTCCTTGACGTGGAAGATGCCGATACGTGCGTGGTAGCGGTCGATGAAACCCAGGTAGTCCATCTGCTGCAGCAGCAGGTGGCTGGGGTCGTACAGGATCTTGGCGCGTGGGTGATGGTCCACCACGTCGAGGAAGCGCTCGAAGGTCGCGCCGTCGTGCAGGTCCTCACCCGGGTGGATCTCGAAGCACAGGTCCACGCCGCAGGCGTCGAACGCATCCAGGATCGGGCGCCAGCGGCGGCCGAGTTCGGCGAAGGCTTCTTCCACCAGTCCCGGTGGACGCTGCGGCCAGGGATAGAAATAGGGCCAGGCCAATGCGCCGGAGAACGTGGCATGCGCGGTCAGCCCCAGGCGCTGACTGGCTTTGGCGGCCAGCAGAAGCTGCTCGACTGCCCAAGCCTGGCGGGCAGCCGGATCGGCGCGCTTGTCCGCCGGCGCGAATCCGTCGAACAGGCTGTCGTAGGCCGGATGCACCGCGACCAGCTGCCCCTGCAGATGGGTGGACAGCTCGGTGATCTGCACGCCATGACCGGCCAGCATGCCGGCGACGTCGTCGCAGTACGCCTGGCTGCGCGCGGCCTCGGCCAGATCGAACAGGTGGGGCGCGCCGGTGGGGACTTGTACGCCAGAATAGCCCAGACCCGCGGCCCATCCGGCCAGGGTGTCCAGCCGATCAAAAGGAGCTGTGTCGCCGATGAACTGCGCCAGGAACAGCGCTGGACCCTTGAGCGTCTTCAACGTGATTCGCCCTCGATGCAATCGATTGCATTATCCTAGCAGGGGCTCACGCAGGACCTGTTGTGCACTGCACAGCAGACAGGAGAACTAACGCCATGGCCACCATCTACGACATCGCGAAGCACGTCGGCGTCTCCGCAGGCACGGTGTCGCGGGCGCTTTCCCGGCCGGACAAAGTGCTGCCGGCCACGCGCGCGCGCATCGAGCAGGCCGCTGCCGCACTCGGTTATGTGCCCAACACGGTGGCCCGCACGCTCAAGACCCAGCGCAGCGGCAAGATCCTGGTTACCGTCCCGGACATCGCCAATCCATTCTTCGCGCAGATCCTGCAGGGGGCGGAGGACGCCGCACAGGCGGTCGGCTATGCGGTCCTGCTGGGCGATACCCAGCATCAACCCGACCGCGAGGAGCGCTATGCGCAGATGCTCCGGCGCAACGAGGCCGACGGCATGATCGTGCTGGGGCACCGCCTGCCGCCCACGGCGCGCGAGATCGTCCAGCAGCGCGGTGCCGCCGCGCCGGTGATCAACGGCTGCGAGTTCGACCCCGCACTGGGCATTCCCAGCGTCCATATCGATAACGCCGCGGCCGCGCGCGTGGTGATGGAACATCTGTATGGGCTGGGACACGAGCGGATCGCCGTGGTCGGCGGACCGCCGGACAATCCGCTGCACCAGCAACGGCTGGAAGGGGTGCGGGCGGCTGGCAAGGCGCGTGGACGCCTGCGCCAGCTGAACATCGTGCCGGGTGACTTTTCGGTGGAATCCGGCCATGCGGCTGCCATGGCGCTGCTGGACGGCATGTCTGCACCAACGGCGATCTTCTGTTTCAGCGATCAGATGGCGCTGGGCACCCTGGCGGCCTGCCGCGATCTGGGCATCCGC
The DNA here is from genome assembly GCF_054473855.1 of Stenotrophomonas genospecies 3. NCBI lineage: Bacteria > Pseudomonadati > Pseudomonadota > Gammaproteobacteria > Lysobacterales > Lysobacteraceae > Stenotrophomonas > Stenotrophomonas genospecies 3. The sequence continues at coordinate 10,550 of NZ_JBTMUR010000010.1, read as the reverse complement.
GTGCCGGAGGACCTGTCCATCGTCGGCTTCGATGATCTGGCATCTTCCCGCTACCTCACGCCGCCGTTGACCACCATCCGGCAACCGATGGGGGAGATCGGTGAGCGCGCGGTCAACCTGCTGCTTGCCATCATCGAGCGCATGGATGTGCCGCTGCAGCAGACGCTGGATTTCAGCCTGATGCTGCGGGGTTCAACGGCGCCACCCAGGCGTGGGTGAGGCAGGGTAACCGCCGTGAATCCTTGATCCCGAATTGACGCAGAGGTGTCAGACTCACCACAGGCCGCCCGGCAAGGGCGTGCGATCGCGCAAGGGGGGCGGCAATGCCGTTCTTGACGGACTCGACGGAAGTCGCGGTCGAAGGCATCGGCGCGGCACGTCGCATCGGCTGGATGCGCTTCGTGGGCAATGGGCTGGGCGCGATTCCCATCGCCTCGATCATTCTTGAACGTCAGGACGGCCTGTGGGCCTGGGTGTTGCTGCTGCTCAACGCGCTGGCCTGGCCGGCGCTCGCGCTGGTACTGACCCAGCGCTCACGGCAGCCTGCGGTGGTCCAGTTCCGTTGCATGGTGGTTGATTCCTTCTTTGGCGGTGGCTGGATCGCCTTCATGGGGCTCAGCGTGGTACCCAGTGCGTTGTTCGCCGCGCTGCTGGTCGCCGACAAGATCGCCGCCGGTGGGGTGAAGCTGGCGGTACGGGCCACACTGGCACTGGTAGCGGGATTCGCGCTCACCTGGTGGGGCCTCGGGTTTCCTTACCAGCCGGTGTCATCGCAGCGCACGATCGTGCTCAGCGTGCCGTTCCTGTTCGTCTACGGCATCGGCCTCAGCATCCTCAGCTGGCAGCTGGCGCGGCGGGTGAAATCGCAGAACCGCCAGTTGAAGCGGCTGAGCCGCATGGACCCGCTGGTGGAGCTGGCCAACCGCGGCTTCCTGATCGTCCGTGCGCAGCAGGCACTGGACAAGGCGCAGGGGCAGGGTGGTTTTGCCTGCCTGCTGATGCTTGATGTGGATGACTTCAAGCGCATCAATGACTCGCACGGTCATCGCGCCGGGGACGAAGTGCTGCGCCATATCGCCTCCACCTTGCGCGCCTTCGCCCGGCCTGGCGATACCCCTGCGCGGCTGGGAGGCGACGAGTTCGTCGTGCTGCTGCAGGACTGTGCGCCCGTCGATGCGATGCATGTGGCAGAGCGGGTTCGGCTGCAACTTCTGGAGGCAGCACGGCAGGCAACCCCGGGCATCGAGTTCAGCGTCAGCATCGGAATCGCGGCGACGCCGCGCGGTGGCAGCGTCGAGGACTGGCTGGCACTGGCCGACCGCGCGCTGTACCACGCCAAGCGCCAGGGCAAGAACAACGCCAGCTATGGCGAATGAGGTGTTGCCAGGTCTCTGGCGCAGGCCAGCATCTGGGCGGCCGTTGCCGGAGGCTTGCAGCGCACCGCCAACTGCAGCGTAGTGGTCGGCATGCCCAGTTCCAGCGCAACAAAAGCCAGGCCGCTGCGGTGCATGCTCTGCATCGAGGCCGGCACGATGGCGATGCCCAGGCCGGCAGCGGCAAGGTTGATCGCCGAAGCCACCTGCGGCGCTTCCTGCTGGATGGTAGGCGCAAAGCCCTGGCTGCGGCAGGCAGCGACGACGTCTGCACTCAGGCCCTGGCCCGATTTCCGCGAGAACAGGATGAAGCGCTCGTCGCGCAGCTCGATCAGCGCGATGCTCGTCCGGCACGCCAACGGGTGATCGGCCGGCAGTACTGCCACCAGTGGCTCGGCACTGAGTTGCTGTGTCATCCGTTCACCGGTATCGGAAAACGGCGGGCGCACGATCACTGCATCGAGCTCGCCATCATCGAGGCGCTGGACCAGCGATTCACTGCCATCTTCGACCAGCTGCACCTGCACCGCCGGATGTGCCCGCTGGAAGCTGCGCATCAGCGCGGTGACCGCCTCGTTGTAGGTCGCCGATTCGGTCAGCCCCAATGTCAACGTGCCGACCTCGCCGCGTGCGGCGCGCAACGCCTCCTCCTTGGCCTGGTCGACGCGCGCGAGGATGTCCTCCGCGGCTTTCCAGAATACCTGGCCAGCATCGCTGAGCACGATGCCGCGTCCCTGCCGGTGGAACAGCGGTGTGCCGATCTCTTCCTCCAGGGCGCGGATCTGCTGCCCGAGCGGCGGCTGGGCGATATGCAGGGCCTCGGCGGCCTTGGTGAAGCTCTGCAGCTGGGCAGTCATGACGAAGTAGCGCAGGTGCCGCAGTTCCATTGGAACCTCAAACGTTCTGGTGCTGTACGAACACGGTATTGGACGGTCGCCGCTGGCGGCAACATCATCGGTATCCCACGGCAGATGTCCAACGACAAGGGAGACCACATGAAAAAGACACGTCAGTTGCGCGATCTGCTCCGCCAGGGCAGCGTGATTGCGCCAGGTGCATTCGATGGATTGTCGGCACGCCTGGTGGAGCTGGCCGGCTTCGATGCGGTGTATGCCAGCGGCGGCGCCATCGCGCGTTCGGCCGGCGTGCCGGACATCGGCCTGCTCGGCCTCAGCGAAGTGCTTGCGCAGGTTGAACGGATCGTCGATGCCTGCGATCTGCCGGTGATCGCCGACGCTGACACCGGCTTCGGCGGCACCGCGAATGTTGAACGCACGGTGCGCGCGTTCGAAAGGGCAGGCGTTGCCGCCCTGCATATCGAGGACCAGGCCTTCCCCAAGCGTTGCGGACACCTGGATGACAAGACGCTGGTCGACGCGGGCGAGATGTGCACGAAGATCCGTGTCGCCTGCCAGTCGCGGATCGACCCGGAGCTGATGATCATCGCGCGTACCGATGCCATCGCCTGCGAAGGCCTGGATGCGGCGATCGAACGGGCGCAGGCCTATGTGGACGCGGGCGCGGACATGATCTTCGTCGAGGCACCGGAAACGCTGGAGCAGATCGAGGTGATTTCGCAGCAGGTTCCCGGGCCGAAGCTGATCAACATGTTCCACAGCGGCAAGACGCCGCTGGTGCCGGTGGCGCGGCTGGCCGAACTCGATTACCGGCTGGTGATCATTCCCTCGGACCTGCAGCGCGCTGCGATCCGGGCCATGCAGCGCACCCTGCAGGAGATCGCAGCGACTGGCGACAGCGGGCGTGTTGCCGGCGAGCTGGCCAGCTTCGGCGAGCGTGAGACGATCGTGTGCACGGCGCGGTATCTGGCACTGGACCGGGTGTGATCCGGGCGTGATTGCGGACGTGCCGATGGACGGAGAAGGGGTGGCGGAATCCGCGTGCGTTGCCTGTTCATCCTGCACCCGGAATCATCGCCGCCAATCCTCTACCATGGGCCACCCTGCCCGGACGTGCCGCCCATGCAAGACGCCCTCGTTGCCCAGCCCAAGCCCCCCGTCCCGAGGATCGCGGCCTGGCTGATGATGCTGCTGGGCATGTGGCTGGCGTTGAAGCTGGGCCTGGTGGTGACCCTGCTGTCGGGCCTGCTGGTGTTCCAGCTGACCCACCTGCTGGCCTCCACCGTGGAGGGCAAGCTGCCGCCAGGCCGGGCGCGGGCGATCGCGGTGATCGTGCTGTCAGCGGTGATCATCAGCGCGCTGGTGCTGGCCGGGATCGGCGTGGCGTCATTTTTCCGCAACGAGACCGGTGGACCGGACGCATTGCTGGCGCGGCTGATGGAGATCCTCAATTCGTCGCGGCACCAGGTGCCGGCGCTGCTGCAGCCGTACATCCCCGAGGACATGCCGGCGCTGCGCACGGCACTGAACGACTGGGCCGCCGAGCATCAGCGCCAGCTGGGCGTGGCCGGTACCTCGGTGGTGCAGGTGGGCGTACGCGTACTGATCGGTATGGTGCTGGGCGCGATGATCGCGCTGTATGACGAACTGCCGCTGCCGAAGATGGGCCCGCTGGCGCAGGAGCTGATCGGCCGCACCAGCCGCCTGGCCACTGCGTTCCGCCAGGTGGTGTTCGCGCAGGTGAAGATCTCGCTGCTCAACACCGTGTTCACCGCCATCTTCCTGCTGGGCGTGCTGCCGTTGTTCGGCGTGCACCTGCCACTGTCCAAGACCCTGGTACTGATCACCTTCATCGCCGGCCTGCTGCCGGTGGTGGGCAACATCATTTCCAACACCATCATCACCATCGTCGCGCTGTCGGTCTCGTTCTACGTGGCCGTGGCGGCGCTGCTGTACCTGATCGTGATCCACAAGCTGGAGTACTTCCTCAATGCGCGCATCGTTGGCGGCGAAATCCAGGCCCGCGCCTGGGAGCTGCTGTTGGCGATGCTGGTGATGGAAGCGGCGTTCGGCCTGCCCGGCCTGGTAGCGGCGCCGGTGTTCTACGCCTACGTGAAGCGCGAACTGGTCGACCAGCGCTGGATCTAGTACGGCAGGGTGTGACGCATTCGCCCCAGCCCGGCGCGGGGTGAGACCTTGCCGGCGCGTTCGCGGTGGCTGCGGTATACCCATGGTCACGGTTCGCGCGGCACTGGCTTGGCGCTGCCGGGACCGGCGGCTACAGTGATCCGCACTTCAGGGGAAATTTGCATGGCCGGCAAGGCATCGCCCATCGGACTGCGGACCTGGGTCTGGATCCTGGCGGGGTCGTTCGTGGTCTGTACGCTGCCGTTGATGGCCATCGCGCTGGTCCAGGGCACGCTGCGCTACAGCGCTGCCGAGGACAACCTGGTCAGCCTGCGCCAGCTGCGCCAGACCTTCGACCTGGCCAACCTGGTCTCGGCCGAACGCGGCCCGGCCAACAGCCTGCTCGGTGCCGACCCGGCCGATGCCAGCGAGCATGCGCGGCTTACGCTGCAGCTGGCGGTGGTGCGCAGGCGTGTGGACACCGCGCTGCAGCAGCTGGATGCCGTGTTCACGGCTGATCCGGGCGTGGTGGATGAGCATGGGATGCTGGCAGACGCGCAACGTCGCCTGCAGTCGGCACGCGCGGGCGTGGACCGGGTGGCAGCGCAGCCGCGCGACGCACGACGCGTCGAAGACGTGGAGCGCGCGATCAGCGGCATGTTTGCCGTGGTCGACCGCCTGCACCTGCTGACCTCGGCACAGATCAACGTACTGGTCCGGGCCGACCGCGAAGCGGCGATTCCAGCCATGCAGGGCCAGGTGCTGATCGACCTGCGCGAGCACGGCGGGCGGCTGGCCTCCAACGTGATGGCGCCGGTGGCGGTCCCCGGTGCCTGGCGCAACGAACAGGTGCGCGCGGCGCTGCAGACCGAGGGCCGCCTGCTGGAACTGTGGCGGCTGGCCGGCAGCCACGAATCGGTGTTCCGCAGTGATCCGACGCTGTCCTGGCATTGGGATATGGCGCGCCGGCAGTTCTTCGGCGAGTCACTGCCGATGATCGAACAGCTGATCGACGACGGACGGCGTGGCCTGCCGCCGCCGTGGACCGCTGCCGAGTTCACCACGCGCTACGTGCCGACCCTGCAGTCGCTTGAGGCGCTGCGTGACGGTTACCTGAGTGTGTCCATCGCCAGGTTCGAGCACACCCGCAACCGGGAGGCCACGCGGCTGGCGGTACTTCTGGCCACCGCGCTGGGAACCCTGGTGGTACTGGGTGTGGCGCTGCGTATCGCGCATCTGCAGATCCTGCGGCCTCTGCTGCAGGCACAACGGCAGGTGATCCAGATTGCCTCCGAAGCGCCGGGGCCCGAGCAGCATGTCACCCATCCGCTGGCCGAGATGCAGCGCCTGTTCGATGCGATTGAAGTGCTGCGCGAGAAGTCGCGCGAACGCTCGGCGCTGACCAGCGAGCTGCGCCAGCTGGCCGGCACCGATGAATTGACCGGACTGCTGAACCGTCGCGCGCTGGAGGAACTGGTGCAGCAGCGCCACGACGAGGGGCGGATGAGCGCAGTGGTGATCCTGCTGGACGTTGATCGCTTCAAATCGATCAATGATGGTCATGGCCACGATGCGGGTGATGAAGTGCTGGTACAGGTGGCGCAACTGCTGCAGCGCCATCTTCGCCGCAGCGACAGCATTTCCCGCTATGGTGGCGAGGAGTTCCTGGTGCTGCTGGCCGACGGTGACCTGGCCGCTGGCCGACAGCTGGCCGAATCGCTGCGGCTTGCGCTGCAGCAGCTGGACATCGTGGTGGCCGGCGGTACCGTGCTGCGGGTGACCGCCAGCTTCGGCGTGGCCCGCGGTGCTACCGACGCCTTGGGCTGGCGGACCCTGCTGCGTGCCGCCGATGCGGCCATGTACCAGGCCAAGGCGCAGGGCCGCGACCGCGTGCGGGTCGCCGGTGGTGGGCGCATTCCACGCTGAAACATCATGTTCATCGCTGGCGCACGCATGGCTGCCTAGACTGGACCTTCGACCATCTGGCAGGAGTGCATCATGACCGTTCGCCCCGTCGTTGCTGCAGCGCTGCTGGCCGGGATGCTGGCCGGCTGTACCTCCACTTCGTCGCAGACCGCTGCGGATGCGCCACGCCACCCCTCCGTTGCCGCCGACCTGAGCCCGGTGCCGGCCTTCACCGGCGGCGGTGCGGGTTGGAGCATCGAGATCGCCTCCACCGGCCAGGGCAACCACGATGCCAGCCTCAGCGCTGACGGCCGCACCCACAAGGGCACGCTGCGCTATCCGGGGCAGCCGGCCGATGCACCGAGCTCGCTGATCGTGCTCAACGGCGAGCTTGGCCAGCAGCCCGCCATCGTCGAGATCAAGCGTGAGTCGTGCCGCACTGCCGAAGGTGTGGATACCCTGGCCAGCGTGCAGGTGACGATGGAAGGGCAGCCACAGCGCCGCGGTTGTGGCCACCTGGCCGTGTACTGATCCTGTGCGCCGTCGTGCTTGAGATTCCAACCCTGCACACCGTGCGCCTGCGGCTGCGTCCACAGCAGCTGGATGACTTCGGCGTCTATGCCGCGTTCCTGGCCTCGCAGCGTGCGCGGGGCATGGGCGGGCCGTTCGGTGAGGTGGCGGCGTGGGGGCAGTTCTGCCATGACCTCGCCAGCTGGCATCTGTTCGGCCATGGCGCGTTGATGATCGAGCGCAGTGACACCCGTGCCTGTATCGGCCAGGTCGGGATCAATCATGGCCCGCTGTTTCCTGAAAAGGAGCTGGGCTGGTTGCTGTACGACGGCCATGAAGGGCAGGGCTTTGCCACTGAAGCGGCCGGTGCACTACGCGATTGGGCGTTCGTGGTGGTGCGGCTGCCGACGCTGGTCAGCTACATGGCGCCGGACAACCTGGCATCGCAGGCCGTCGCGCGGCGCCTGGGCGGGGTGCTGGATGCGAACGCCGCGCGCAGCGATGCGGATGATCTGGTCTACCGCTACAGCACCCGGTAGTGCCGGCCGCTGGCCGGCATCATCGGTGCACCCGGGGGCGTCATCTACGCATGTCAAGCCATGACCCATTGCGCGTGGCGCCCGGGCTTTGCCATCCTCCCTGCTGTTTTCCGTAGCGTGGAATCCCGATGCGTCCTGTGTTCTGGCTGGCTTTGGCCCTGCTGCCCACCCTGGCGGTGGCGCAACCCGCGCGTATTGCCAAGACCAAGGCTCCGGCGCAGGATCCCTTCAGCGAGCTGTTCGATACTGCCTGCATGCAGCACATCGGTGCCCCGGCGCGGTTGCAGTCGCTGATGGAATCCAATGGGCTGTCGCCGTTGCAGCCCGCCGAAGCCGCGACGCTGTTGCAGGGGCAATCGGGCGTGGCCTGGATGGTGCCTCTGGCCAGTGGCCGCTATGCGGTGAGCTGGGCTGACGATGGCACGTGTACGGTCTACGCCGAAAAGGCCGACGCGGCGGTCGTGCAGAAGGGATTCGCCCGGTTGGTGCAGGCCGCACCGAAGCCGTTGCAGGTGCGGTCGCTGCCAGGGCGTGGGCCGCTGTCGGCCGATCAGGTGGCCATCCAGTACGGCTGGGCCACGCCGGGGCAGGGCAAGCTGCAGGTGCGATTCCGCCTGGTCACACGGCAGGCGGCCGAAGCCGGCGTGCAGGCGATGGCCTCGGCGGCCCCGGGCGAAGCGATGCTGGCGCAGGGCGCGCCTGGGCCCTGAAGGGCCCACGCTCGCGATTCAGCCTTTCACGCGGCAAGTGGTATATCGTTTATCGATAAATCCACCCGGGGCGGCGAGGCCACCCCAATGCCGGAGGCCGCTTGACCGCTCGTCCCGCCCGCGCCAGACCCGCGCGAGGCTTGTTCACCCTGGCCCAGGCCGCCGTACAGGCGGTGCGGGCGATGTGCTGGCTGGGCATCTTGGCCGCACTGCTGGCCGTGCCGCTGGTCGCCCACGACCGCAGCTGGCTGCTCGACAGCATGCACGACGCTGATGCTGCTGCCGTGCATGGCAGCGACCTGTTCCTGCATTTCTGCCTGGGCCTGGGCGCGATCGTCGCGCTGCTGGTGCTGTGCCTGATGTTCCTGCGCCACCTGCTGCGGCTGTTGAAGTCGGCGGCGCGCGAGCGGCCGTTCACCCACGCCAATGCACAGCGCCTGCAGCGCATGGCCTGGCTGATGCTGTCGATGGAGGTGCTGTCGATCCTGATCGGCGCCTACGCCGCCTGGATGGGCCCGGACTTCACCTGGATGGAGGTGGGCGGCGGCATGTCGATCACCGGTCTGGTCGCGGTGCTGATGCTGTTCGTGCTGGCACGCGTATTTGCCGTGGGTGCGGCAATGCGCGATGACCTCGACGGTGTCATCTGATGGCGATTGTCATCACCCTGAACCGCATGCTGCAGGAACGGGGCATGACCCTGTCCGAGCTGGCCGGGCGCATCGACATCACCCTGGCCAACCTGTCGATCCTGAAAACCGGCAAGGCGCGCGCCATCCGCTTTTCCACACTTGATGCGATCTGCCGTGAGCTGCAGTGCACGCCCGGTGACCTGCTCGGGCATGACCCGGCGCAGGCGCAGGAGGCTGACTGAGTGTTTCCCCTTTTCCCTTACCTACTGACGAAACGGACCTGAAATGGAATGGTTGGCTGACCCCTCGATATGGATGGGCCTTGCAACCCTGGTCGTGCTGGAGATCGTTCTCGGCATCGACAACCTGGTGTTCATCGCGATCCTGGCCGACAAACTGCCGCCGCACCAGCGTGACCGCGCGCGGGTGATCGGCCTGGCGCTGGCCTTGCTGATGCGGCTGGTGCTGCTGGCGGCGTTGGCGTGGATCATGAAACTGACCGAGCCGCTGCTCACGCTGTTCGACCACAGCTTCTCCGGGCGTGACCTGATCCTGCTGGGCGGTGGTCTGTTCCTGCTGTTCAAGGGCACGATGGAACTGCACGAGCGGCTGGAGGGCCGCGAGCATCACGAGGATGGCAAGAAGGTCTACGCCAGCTTCGCGATGGTGGTGGCTCAGATCGTGGTGCTCGATGCGGTGTTCTCGCTGGACTCGGTGATCACCGCAGTTGGTATGGTCGACAACCTGGGCGTGATGTATGCCGCGGTGACCATCGCGATGGTGCTGATGCTGGTGGCCAGCAAGCCACTGACCCGCTTCGTGAACAAGCATCCCACGGTGGTGGTGCTGTGCCTGGGCTTCCTGTTGATGATCGGTTTCAGCCTGGTGGCCGAAGGCCTGGGCTACAAGATCCCGAAGGGTTATCTGTACGCGGCGATCGCCTTCTCGATCCTGGTTGAAGCCTTCAACCAGTGGGTGCGCTTCAATCGCGAGCGCAACGAGCGTCGCCAGCCGTTCCGTCAACGTACTGCCGACGCCGTACTGAGGATGCTCGGCGCGCGGCCGGCCAACGGCCATCACGACGAAGAGGCCAGCGAGCAGGTGGATGCTGAAGAGCGCCTGCAGCCGGCCGAGCACGAGATGATCCGCAGCGTGCTGGGCCTGGCTGATCGCCCGGTGTCGAGCGTGATGACCGTGCGTGCCGACGTGCAGTGGATCGACCTGGCGCGTGGGCAGGAGGATGTGGTGGCACGCCTGGTGGCATCGCCGCATACCCGCCTGCTGGTGGGTGATGGCGACCTGGACAGCCTGCGCGGCGTGGTGCAGAGCCGCGACCTGCTGGCCGACCTGCTGCAGGGCAGGCCGCTGCAGCTGGAGGGCAACCTGCGCGAGCCGCAGTACGTGCTGTCCAGCGCCAGCGCACTGCAGGCGCTGGAACTGATCCGCCAGCACCCGGTGCCGTTGGCGGTGGCGGTGGACGAGTACGGCAGTGTGGAAGGCCTGGTGACCGCCAACGATCTGCTGGCGGCCATTGCCGGTGACCTGGTCGACACCCAGGACGAGCGCTATGGCGTGGAGGCGCAGGGCGAGAACCAGTGGGAGGCCGACGGTGCGCTGACCCTGGACGACCTGCAGCGCCTGGCCGGCGTGTCGCTGCCGCGCAGTGCCGACTACATGACCATCTCCGGACTGGTACTGGAGCAGTTGGGTCGCCTGCCGGACATCGGTGACACGGTGGAGATTGCGGATGTACGCATCACCGTACTGGCAATGGAGAAGCGTCGCATCGCCCGCCTGCGGGTGGAACGCATCGGGCTTTCGTAGAGTCGAGATCCTATGTTCGTGGTCAAGCCTGCTGGAAGCAGGCTTGACCCACCTTCAGCATGGCCGGATCGAA